>QMSL01000009.1 GCA_003649665.1 Thermoprotei archaeon
GTTATGTTCGCTGATGAGAACTCTAGGACGGTCCATTTGTCCTCCTTTAATATTCTATCCGGAAGTAGCGTAATGTTTAACAATACCGCGTCCTCTGGAAGCCTGATTGTTAAAGGACATTCATTTTGTAGTTTTAATCGCCATGTACCTAAAACATCTTGCTCCTTCACAGTTAAGGTCTCCGTAACATACGTTACATTTATTATCCTTGCTCCGTACGTGTAAACTTCTAATAGAGTACCATTTATCACCTCGCTATAAAGAAATGTACCATTCTCATCAATTACGAATACGACATTGGAAAACGGTACTGAGATTAGGCTTACGTTAACTGTTATCGCGTCTGGAACGCTAAATATCTCTGAGACGAGGGCAGATCCATCGCTAAATACCGTTATGTATATCGCCTTCCTTAGTTCCTCTGCTAAGCATATCATCTGAGGGGCATACGTCACTGCTAGTGTCAAAGATATCAATATCAGTATGACTAGCACTTGTCTCAACTTATATCCCTCTTCTCATGTTTTTCTAAAATTAATTAAAGTAAAAATTTTGCCCTGTCTAATCTCCCTTAAACTGATTCCAAAATATCGTGATATCTAATACATTAATTCAAAGAATCGAAGGGAATTTGTCTTCATGATGATGTTATGGAGTTGGAGCCACTCCTGGTATCTTTGGAAATGGCACTGCCTCCCATATATACTTCAATCCTGCGACATATCTAGTTAATCTCTCGAGCCCTATTCCAAACCCGCAACTTGGCGCTATCCCAATTTTAGCTAGCTCAAGGAACCATCCGTAATGACGTGGATCCTCTCCCATCATCTTTATTCTCTCCACTATCTTATCGTATCTGTACTCCCGTTCACCACCGTCTATCACTTCACCATAACCTTTAGGGAGTATTAAGTTGAAGTCTAGGTTCTTTGTTGGATCCTCAGGATCGCGAATATAATAAAAGCCTCTGGATTCTGTAGGATACTTTATTATCCATATCGGTTCATCGAAGTACTCAGCAAGCTTAGTCTCGCTTTCCTGAGGTAATTCCTTCCCATAGACTACTTTCTCCCCTCTTTTTCTCAACATCTCCACTACCTCGTCATATGTAAACATCTTGAACGGTATCTTAGGCACTCTCAGTTCTGGGTTTAGCTCCTGTAATTCCTCTTTACACTTACTCATAACGAACTTCATTGAGTAAACCATAAGCTCCTCGCATAGTCTCATTACATCGTATATGCTAGCGAATGCCCACTCAACGTCAATTTGTGTGAATTCACAGAGATGCCTACCCGTATGTAGATTCTCTACAGGTTCTTCCCTTACGTTTCTGCCCACGAAGAATATCTTTCCTAAAGCTGATGCAGCGGCTTGTTTGAACATGATAAGGCTTGACATTAATTCATATTCCTCCCCGTAAAGCTTGGTTCTTAACTTCTTCGCGCCACGGAGTCCTGGATCGCTACATGAACTTATCATGGGGGGAAGTAGCTCTATGAATCCCCTGCTTATGAGGAACTCCCTTATGCCATAGAGTAGCCATTGTTGAATCCTTAATACTTTCATGTACTTAGGACATCTTATAACTAGATAACTATACTTCCCGAAGAGTTGTGGATTGTCTGCAGGAGGGTTTCTAATATCTATTGGTAGCTTTGGAGGAGCCTTTATGATTATCTTCAACTCCTTAATTACGGGAACCCCCTTTTCTACGATACCCTTAGCTTCAATTAAGCTTTCTCTAGTTATGCTGATTTTCTTTAATAACCTTGATTTTATAAAGAACTCCCTTACTCCTGTAGGATCCCTTAATACGATGACTCCCTTCTCGGGCATTATATCATGAACCCATGCAATTACCTCAAACCTCTCATTAATGTCCACGTCCCGTACTGTAATACTCCTACTTCTCACTCGATGCCACCGCCTTCGTCAAATTATCACTAATATTTAAACCTATTTCACACTTTAACAAAAATGTGGAATTATTTCTGCTATACTGATTATAGCTGACGTTATTATACTCTCAATATGACAATTAAAATAAAATAAAAAGCCAAAAGTACATGATGTTTACTCTTTCAGTTCTTCTTCTGTTCTCCTTCTCTTTACCGCTCTGTCAAATACTATCCAGTTCCTGTACCATTCCTCGTTCTCCTTCTTAAGAAGTTCTAGGATCATCTTAGTAAGTTCCTTAGCGGTTACTCTCTCCTTATTAGCCTCAAGTAATCTACCTTCGATTATCTTCGCTATCTTTCGTGCGACATCCACCGGAGCTCCTGCTTTAAGACAACTAACTACGATCTTTTCTGGGATAAATTCTTCCTCTCTTCCATCCCTCTTTTCAACTATTATCATTTTTTCATCCAAATTTTATTATCCTTAAACTCTCTAAAATACTTTTGGCGTTTATTACAACTAATGAACATCAATGTTATAAACCCGTTAAGCGAAATATTCTAGGTATGAGAAGTAAGAATAAACTGGTAAGATGTCCAAAATGCGGCTATACGTTCAGTTTATATTATGCACGAGCATTCTCATGTACATCGTGTCCTCTATCCGTAAGAGGTTGTAATTACGTTAAATGTCCTAATTGTGGTCATGAGTTTCCTCTATAACGAGGTATGATGATGAATGGGCGGTATGAAGCCAAGCATATTATTGCAGCCGCTAGGCGATGTAGATAAGAATTTACTTTATGATACATGCAGAAGACTTCAGCGTATAATTGATGTTAATGTAGACGTAAGCGATATATACATCGAGATTCCAGAGGAGGCCTTTGATAACTTAAGAGGACAGTACCTTTCAACAACGATACTTCATCACCTTAAGATATGGAGCGTGAAATTGCCTTATGATAAGATCGTCGGCATATCTAATGTAGATGCGTATACTAATGGCCTTAACTTCGTCTTTGGTGAGGCTGAACTTGGTGGAAGAGTTGCTGTAGTTTACCTTGCAAGGTTGAGACCCGAATTTTATGGTGGTGAACCTAACTATGAGCTTTTCGTTACTAGGTGTCTTAAGGAGATCTTACATGAGTTAGGGCATACATTCGGCCTTCTTCATTGTAGGAATAGGCGATGTGTTATGACCTTTAGCAATAGTATTTATGATACTGATTATAAGGAAGCGAACTACTGTCGAAATTGTAGTGCATATCTTCTTCGCAATGGAGTACGCGTATTAAATCCCCTTTAGGAACTAGTGATCTTCTCTATTTGCTCAATTATAAGTGGTAATGGATCTTCAAGCTCTTTAATGGCATCACGTGTATCCCTTCTCCACTTTCTATGATTAGTCATAATTTCTTCGATAAGACTAAGGGAATCATTCAATGATAGTTGAAATATGGGGAATCCACGCTCCTTAAGGAACTTCACTACGTGTAGTTCTTTTGGGAATGTTATTATCGAAGGAGTTCCTAGGAGGCTTGCTTCAACGGCCATAGTTGCACCACCTGTTAGGACAAATATTGCATAACTATATAGCGAGACAGGATTTATTACGTCCCTCGGTATGATTATATTGCCTATTTCTCTTGCTAACTTCATTAGGTACATTCTTTGATCATCATATCTTGGAAATACGACTACCTTGATTTCTTGACTATATTTAGATACAATGTATGAGATGATATCGCGTATGGATGTTGGTTCAGAGTACTTAGCATGATAATAAGATGCATGTTTCTCTTCGGTTCTTATTACGACATATTTGAACGGTTCTAGATCCATCCTCTTAATATCCTTAACGTCCGGTCTTAATCTCTTAATCCACATTAGCTCGAAAACTCCATTAAAGCGAACGTATTCAGGTAACTCACTAATCCTCTTATATGTAGCTAATGGTATGAAACTTGGAATTATGACGATCTTAGCCAATGGAATCGTTAACGGGTTCACGTATACTGAATGAGGAGTATCGCTTAGCAGAACCGATGGAATACCTAACTTAAACGCAACGTGTGTCGCATCAGGGGATGTAAGTGAGATATGGACATCGGGCTTTCCGTACCTTACGAAATACTTAATAAGGTAAAGTTCTCTTTCTAGGGTATATACGGCCTTCTCCTCCCTTGATATGCCGTATCTGCCATAAGCTATGGCTTCCTCTCCCATCATTTTGAGAACCGAGACCGTATAATCATACTCCCTTGCCGTAATTATACATTCATAGCCTCTTCTACGTAGTTCACTTGATAATATCCCTGCTATTAACGCTTGCTTTGCTGTAAGCGCGTCAATCCATACCTTAGGCAATGACTAATCACCAGAATACCCTATTGTCATTACGTTCTTATTAAATTCATGATCATCGTATCTGACCTCAACATTTAAATTCGTAAAACCTTACCCTACGCAGGTTAATGCAATACCAAAAGAATAAATTCTGTTAGTGCTAAAAATCTTTAAGGAGGACTCACGTTAGCTTTCGCTAATGTAAAGGTGATGTTGGATGAAAGCGGTTATACTTGCTGGAGGCTTTGGAAAACGTTTAAGACCCATTACTGAAAATACCCCAAAACCACTCGTTAATGTTGGCGGGAAACCTATCATAGTATGGCAGTTACAGTTATTTAAGAAGTATGGCATAGATGAGTTCATCATATGCGTTGGGTATCTAAGGGAGAAGATAATTAATACGTTAGGTAATGGCTCCAGGTACGGAGTTAAGATAGCATATGTAGTTGAAGATGAACCCCTTGGTACAGGAGGCGCTATAAAGAATGCCGAACCTCTTTTAAAGAATGAAGAAGGATTCTTCGTTATAAATGGAGATATAGTTACGAACCTTAACCCACTTAGGCTTAAGGAAAAAGTCAGCGACAATTTCATAGGGGCTATAGCCGTTACAATGCTAAGATCGCCTTATGGTATAGTCACAATAGGTGAGAATGAAGTTATTAAGGACTTTATTGAAAAGCCAACGTTGCCTAACTACTGGATAAATGCAGGCGTTTACTACTTTAAGCCCGAGGTATTTAGATACTTGCCAGAAAAGGGCGATATAGAGAAGACAGCTCTTCCTCTTCTAGCTAAGGAAGGCCGCTTGGTAGCGGTTAGATACAACGACATATTCTGGAAGAGTATAGATACTTATAAGGATCTAGAGGAAGCTGAGAGACTCGTTAAGAAGTTCAATCCTATCTAATATTTTTAAATATCCTGAGTAAAAATACACTTCGGTAATGCCATTGAATAGGGAGAACATATCATCAATACTCATCAGTATCTCCGCACTAGTACCTTGCATGGGCGTGTTTACGTACTGTTACACTACATGCCGTCTCCTTTACGAGACATTATGGAAGGAGCGAGGTCTCATAAAGACGCTTAAGGCTAAAATCGAGGAATTAAAGAAGGAAAATTATCCCATAGAGAGGCATCCGAAAATAAGGAGATATATGAATGTAAATCCTCCATCAGCGAGATTCGTCCTTCCCTATGCACTATTAGCCCTCTTCCTCGATATCGGAACGTTGTATGTTCTGAGGAGTTTATTAAATGATTGCAAGAAGGAAGCGGAAATAACGGTTTCTAGGGAGAAACTGACCATATTGTTTGTAATGCTATGGCTTATTGATGGCATAGTACTGGGATTCGCAAATCTAGCTGGTCTTGCTTTTCTTATACTTCCATCAATGTCCTTAATGAACGTCTTATGGATTAGCGGAAGCGTCCCCCAGTTACTCTCCATGAGGTTAAAACTAGGATTAGACCTAAGGCACATGCCATACATAGTTACGATATGGTGTATAGTAAAGGCCTCGGCACTCTTCCTCATATATCTACGAATATTCAATAACGTTATGAACATAGTTAGGAGAAAGGAACGATTATTAAGCGATTTAACTAAGGATTTATCTCTTCTCGAAGAGGCGATGACCATAAAGGATGGTCTCTTAGCAGTACCACCGCTAACTGAGATAAGCATATGTCCTCTATGTGGATCCAGCATTCCTAAGATCGCAAGATATTGCCCCTACTGTGGCTCAAATCTTCTTTTAGAATAATCTTATTTTATGTAGTTAATAGCCCGATACTAGGGCTTTTCATCATTAGTATGTTTTAGATAATGTTAAAATATCCGGAGATTCTACCATTAAGTGAGGAGAATGGAGAGAATCAGGAAAATAGTTAAACATCCTCTTTTTGTGCTAGTAGTTGCTGCTTTAATAGTTGCTGGTACTTTCCTAATCGAGGAGGCTTGGCGTCGTTATAGAAGTAAAAGAGCATTTGAGTACGACTTTAAGGTAATTGATGAGAAAATCCTTCAGGTATACATACGATATGTCGCAAGAGGGAATGTTAATGAAGTGGAACATTCTAGAATAGTCCTTCCTACAGATTTTAACATAAGTAATATTCGCGTCCTTAATGGGAAGATAATCCACTGGAGCTGGGTTCCGTATAATTACTTCTATAATGTATACGTGTTTGAATACGAAACTGATGATAGGGGATTATTCGTAGTTGAGTTTAATTATACCATGAAATATGGTGTGCTCATAGTGGAGCCAAACGCAATGTTCCTATCCCCAATAATATATCATGATGAGGAGGCCATAGGTAGTGCTAGTGTATTCCTTCCTTTCTCTGACGTTACCATAATACAGGTGAGTCCTTATCCTAGCAAGATAATCAAAGAAAGGGATCATCTTTTAATGAAATATAAGTGGATGAAAAGCCCATTTAGGATATGGATATTCTTTAGGATAATGAGAAGGGGAGATTTCGTAAACATAACTTCTCCTCCGTTTACGTTCATATCTCCGCGAAGATATATAGAGGAAGCAAGAGAGATTCTCGACGTATATTCCCGTGCATATCCGTTATTAGAGAGCCTTATTGGAGTAACTTTAAATGATGTCATCGTTCAGTTCTTTGTTCCTCGGGTCTTCTCCGAAACATATATAATAGGCTTTGTTCCTTACAGACCTCCACCAAGACCAAATGAGATATACCTCAATCTTCTGTATTTTAGATCCTTTAAAGGCATGATAGAATACGGTGCTGTTCACGAATTAGTGCATAACTTCCTGATTAGAGCAAACATAACGCCCTATGGCTTACTTTGGGTTCATGAAGGCCTTGCTGAGTATTTAGGGATAACCATAACTTCAATTGTAGATAAGGAGGGTAAGTACATTGCGGGAATCCAGAAGAGAAAGGAGTTATTAGAAAGGCTTGCATCTTTAGTAGGTAATAAATATGGATTCGTACAGGAATGGAATCCATTAACTTCCACATCTCAGAACATAATGTATTATTATGCTGTATCATACATCATATTTAGAAAGCTCGTGGATACCTATGGCGGCTTAACCGTTATACGTAAGGTCTTCTCTATAATAAGAGCTAAGGGGTGCAAGGTTACTTCCACTTCTCTCTTCATTGAAATCCTTAGCGAGGCAATAGGTGATGACGTATATCCACTATTTAAGGAATGGGGCTTTATCGTCGTTAAGCGATCCGAAGTAGTTACAGTCTTAAATACGTGTAAGGAGCTAGTTCGATCCTTTAATATCTTTAAGTACTTCATAGAGCGTGATATATATGATGCAGAGAAGTACCTTAATGAGGGATTATATCTAACGGCTCTCACGAGACTACATAGAGCGTTTATACTGATATTTCTAGGAATAGCGTTGAAGTATTTGCTAATATTAAACATAGCTTATACGATATGTTTCCTGATAATGTTGACAATAACTAAAAGGCCTGAGATAAAAGGAAGGGTATTAGGTCTAATTAGACTCCTATTATCTTAAATAGCCAGTCAGTGGTTCTTTCATTCAAGGTGATCAGTTGGACTTCATAGAGGTACGAATACGCGGTGAAGTACCTCTTGATGTCAATAGCGACTATTTAAGCTTTGGAGATAAGAGGATAGATTCCTCATTGTGCATAGAGCGAGGTACCATGACTATGTTCTTTGGACCTCCATTTACAGGAAAAACTTCTTTCTGCTTATCAGCATCAATAACTGAAGCGATGAAAGGACATCAAGTCATGTACCTAGACTCAGAGAGCGGCGTCTCGCCAATAAGAGTAAAGAAGATGTTAAGTGCACGAGGACTGGACATAGATGGGATTAAAGGACACTTTAAACTTCTTCGTACACGTAGTTTAAGGGAGATCCTAGGTTATGCTGGATATGCTATAAAGAATGGGTTTGGTCTTGTAGTAATAGATAGCATAAGTAGACCCTACCTTATAGAGACGAGAAGAGGAAAAGAGGATGAGATAGAAATGGACTTATACAATGCTTTAGTAGAGCTTCAGGAGGAGGCTATCGATGAAGGAACGACGATACTCATCGTAAGTGAGGTAAGACGGAGAAGGGATATTAGTAGACTTGAGGAATTCGATCCCCATGACTTTCTCTTTCTCGATAATACACCATGGCCTATAACGACATTAGGCTCTCTAGCGAAGAACGCAGTAGGCCTTATCATAGTTAGGAACAGAAGATTTGCCTTTATAGAAAGACACCTTAGCAAACCCTCCATCTATGAAGACACGAAGTATATAGAGTTTGAGATAACTGATAGTGGCGTAAAGTACATAAGTGATGTTGAGTTGAACGGATCTTCTATCTCGTACAGAATAGTACTCGACTGATGAATATTCTATATAATGCTTAGTACGCGATTTTAAAGTTAAAGCTTATTTTGCTATTCTTCCATTAGAAATAAAATCTGGGATCTTAATGAAGATAAAGAAGATAAGCGTTTATTCATTTAACGTAAAACTGAGGAGTCCATTTAGAATAGCCCTTGGGACGAGTATTACTAGTAGTGGCTACTTAGTACGCATTGAGACTAAAGGTGGACTAATTGGCTTTGGCGAGGCAAGCCCGTCAAGTAAAATACTCGGCGATGATATGAAATCATGTCTTGAGACTTTAAGGTCATTAGCTAATGAATTAGTGGGATCTGATATCAAATCAATGGAGGAACTTGAGAGGAGAATAGCTAAAGTCGGGGGCTCACCATCTGCGAGATGTGCTATTAGCATGGCTTTATGGGATTTATGGGCAAGAATTCATAATGAACCCCTCTATGTACTTCTTGGAGGTGCTAGGGATAGGGTGGAGACTGATTATACTATAGGTATAAAAGGGATAAAGGAAACTGTCGAGGAAGCTTTATCGCTGGTCAAGATGGGCTTTAGGACGCTTAAGATAAAGGTAGGAGAGGATCCAAAAAAGGATGTAGAAAGGTTAAAGGCCGTAAGGGATGCAGTTGGTGACAAAGTTAATATTAGGATAGATGCAAACCAAGGATGGACCTATGAGGAGGCACTGTGGGTTATTAATCAAATAAAAGATCTTGACATACAGCTCATAGAGCAACCCCTTCCTGCTAATGACCTTAGAGGACTAGCTAAATTGAAGGCACGAAGTGAGATACCGATAATGTTAGATGAGAGTGTGCAT
Organism: Thermoprotei archaeon; assembly: GCA_003649665.1. Taxonomy (GTDB): domain Archaea; phylum Thermoproteota; class Thermoprotei; order QMSL01; family B3-G16; genus B3-G16. Next base: position 9,454 of record QMSL01000009.1, read on the forward strand.
AATGCATACGATGCTTTAATAGCATTAAAACTAAATGCCTGTGATGTCATAAACATAAAACTCATGAAGGCTGCCAGCATACGAGAAGCCTTAAAGATAGCATACATTGCTGAGGCCGCTGAAATACCTACAATGATTGGTTGTATGGCAGAACTACAAGTAGGCATTCTCGCTGGTATAAACTTTGCATGCGGCCTCAACGTAGTAAAATACGTAGATCTTGATGCTGATCTCATGGCCGAGCAAAGGCTTGTAAGCGTAAATACCATAGAGATACCGTATAGATTTCCATTGAGATCCCCTGGATTAGGTTTTGAGGATAAGGATATTAACTATGACCTACTAAGTAAAGAAGTGGAGGTGACTAAAGATTAAAGAGTTCAGTAAGACAATGAGCTATGATGAGCTATGTCTAAAGGCAACTTTAGCTCATATATTCTCCTTTACGATATTCTACGTCTACGGGAAACTACCATTACTTAAGGATGAGCCAGGATATAGGATACTCGTGGGCCCTTACTCACTAAAAGCTTTAATTATTGCGGGAGTACTTGCTGGTCTCTTTTATTCCCTTCCCGGTCTCATATTACTAGCCTTCCTATGGGATCTCATCCCAAATAAGGTTAGGAGGAAAGCCTTCCTTCCGCTATGGGGATCTGTAGTTATCCTCCTAAGTACGCTAGTATATGCCCTCATGGGGTACATATATGAAACCACTCACGCATGGCTCGTCTATTCAAATGAACCAGCAACTAGAGTATTCAGTTATGCAGGTAAGCTAATCTCGTCCTTTATAGTGGTATCTATAATAGGCTCATTGATAGTAATTATATTAGACTACGGTATAAGGAGGCTTATGAAGGGACATGGGGTTCCTAAGCGTAGGAACATGGTCAATAAGGGACAAAATATTAACCGTAATAAGGAGCCTAGACTTAATTAGGATCAAGAAATACGCATCAGTCATCATCGGTCTCCCCCCTGAAGAGCGAGCTAAATTAATAGAGGATATATTAAACATGCTAGGTCTCTCCTATCGTAAAATATTCATTAAAGTAATAGATAGTAAAGTAGTAAGTAATGAGGTTAAAGTAAATGGAAAAAGAATCGATGTCATTCCTGGGGTATGGTCTTCATCCTTTTGTGGAAACTTAAAGCTCGTGAAATCTCAAGAAATTTCGAGTTCAAACAATTTGGAGAACGCGGCAGTTCACGTAAAGATAACGGATCACCCTACATCTCCTAAAAGATACCTTATAGCTCTAAAGGCGTACGAGAGGGGAGTAAGGGCTGTATTCTTCGAATGGTCACTTAAAGCGGCATATCCACTTAAATCCGAATCATTCCCAATTCCCATAATTCATGTTGCAACCCCAATCAAGAATGTAAAAACCGTACAAATTAATTTAGAATTGTACAATTACTACAGAGACGCATGTGCATATAGGATCTATTTAGAAAATCGTGACGAACCAATGGTTAGATTAGTTCTATACTATGATAGGGACTACGAGATAGAGTTCTTACTATGTGTACTCTACGCTCTACGCTCATTAGAGGATCTCCTAAGACAGAGCATCGAATTGCTTCTTCTTGAAGCTAGCTACTTTGGTGATCAGAGTATTTTAACTCATGGCATAATGGACTATGAATGTTCTAAGACTCTTAGTCCATCGCGAATCGTAATATCCCTTAGCCACGAGAAGACAACGTACATTCTATCCCCATTTAACGATATAGAAAGATGCGTTAAGTACTTCTTTCCGCATTATGAAATAAGGCATGAATATCCCCCTGATGCATCATTTGAGTGGTTACTGAACGGATTACCATTGATAAAAGTAAACATCTCCCCAGTGAATAAGGAACTACTAAAGCATTTCCTCCTAATGATATCATTCATGAGTGTTCTCTCCCCCTCTTCTGTAACGCTAGACACAAGATATGTAGTGGATAAAATTAATAGCGTCGAACAATACGTTATAGACGATGAATTACATAGGCTATTCGTAAAGCTAAAGGACATATTGAAGAGAGGTAGGCAATTGCAATTTGAGCTAGATTTAATTGGCATGCTCAATAGGTGGTGCTTATATGGCACTAGCGGTCAGAAATCGAAGTTTCTTGCGGAAATAGATAAGGTAAGGGATTTATATTACGTTAAGAAATTCGTTGAAGGCGTCCTTCCCATAAATAAGCTCATAGCTAGTGTCGGGGACTTTAAATGGACCTCTTTGAGTAAGCGGTATGCATTAGAAGCGCTAATGCAAAGGCATAAGCCCCTATGGTTTAAGTCAGTAATAAATGCTAATGATATGGCTCAGGGTAAGATTAGCATATCTGAAATTAAGGAAGACCTCAACTACATGGAATCATATATAACTGCTACGCTTGAGAATTTCATTGAGGTGCTTAATCTAGGTGAGCCCATTGAACTATAGGATATTGATTTTTAATGCTGCAAAAAAGAGATTCCAAGTAGAGGAAATAGAAGAAGATTACATAGGACCCCTTAGTGCCTCGGTTCATATTCATTTAAATCGCTATAAAAGCTATGATCTTGATGTATTTGATCCCAATAATGTGATATGTCTAGGAGCAAGCATACTCGCTGGAATGGGCATCTCTGCCTTCAACGACCTAGTAATATCCTTCAAATCGCCGTTGACAGGGGGTTTATATATAAATAATGTGCCTGGTCTAGGAAGTTCCCTTTCTAAGTTAAACGTAGATCTAATAGTGCTTGAAGGGAAATCGAAAGCACCAATAATTATTGGCCTTAGGGGAAAGGAAGACGGAGGCGTAGAATGCTATATAAGATATCTTGAAGAGAATCAGGTAATCTCCTTAATGGAAACGTACTTGAGATTAAGAGGAACTAAGGCTTTAGTCAGATATGTTGCCGAGAAGATCTTAAATTGGTTCATGGGGAGCGAAGGGATTAGAGGAGTTCAGCGTTATTGGGATCGGTCCAGCTGGTATCATATCATCGTATGGATCAGCATTGACGTTAACTATGGCTCAAGGGGGGACCGAAATGTTTTACGGTGGCATTATAGGGGGCGGTCTCGGCTCTCTGATGTATAAGGCTCATAACGTAATAGCGATAGCTTTCGGTGGGAAATCCAGTAAGGAAACCTTCGAACGAAAGTCCAAATTTGACGTTATCGTTAGAAGGATGCATAACGTGATAGAGGAGTATGTTAATAAGGTAAAGCCACGTATACTAGCGAAGTATACATCTACCGTCATATCATATATTTCTAAAATGAGCGTATTGAATTGGCGTCATGCTTTAGGGAGTGCAAACCTTGCAGTAAAGGAGCTAATAAATATGTATGCTAGGAACTTCAAGCGAAGCCTTCTTGATGCTGAGCTTATCGCTTGCGACTCCATGTGTCCCCTTAGATGTCGTGTTACATTTCAAGAAACTGCTTTAGAACTCAGCCATATAATATGTGCAGGGATATGTGGAGTATTCAACTTCCAATCTCTTATTGATTGTATAAACGGGTTAATAGATCTTGGTTTAAACCCTGAAGAATTTATGCCTATCAGTGCTCTTATACTTGAGCTAGTCCACTGTGGACTCTTAAAATCTGAGCACTTAGGGCTTTCAGGATTTCCAGTTTTCGATCTGATGGGTATATATGATGGTGAGTCCAATATTAATGCACATTGTGTCCTAGATATAGCTCATCAGATGGTTCTTAAAAAAGAGAGAAGTGAGCATCACATTGATCTTTTAAGACTAGGTTTAGAGCATTTCCTTAAGCATTTAGTACAGGATAAAGGTAACGTAATCCTTGATTTATGCATGATGATTAAATTAAGGAATGGACGCCTTCATGTACCTTACCCCATCTATAGCTTGCTTCATATATTACCTCTTCCAGTAAAATTGCCAGTAAGGGAAAGTAGTCCCTTAGGATTACATTCGCTTAAGAAAGCTGTATCTACTGCAAGAAGAGCCTTACTTCGTCGTTCCCTTCACCTTGAGCTAGGAATATGCAATGGCCCTCTTGGTAAATTCTTAAGCGATATAGTGATAGAAGAGGTTAATAAAGCCCTCAGTACATCCTTACTAGATCACGTTAGGAGAATTATGAGTGATATAGTTCGTTATAATAAGCTATGTGGTGCTGAGCCCGAATCATGGTATGGACATCGCGCGATAGATGTGCTTCTTACTTTAGCCCAGGAGGGGAATGAGAACTTGGCAAATCTAAAGAAGAGGCTTATTGAGAGAAATATAGATGCTGCAAACGAATACCTACTGGAGTTTTACAAACTACTAACCAGCATGTTTCCTTAAATGCGGTAATAAATAAATTTAACCATAGGCTATTGATTGCTAGACCAACATTGCCTTGGAGTGTGATTTCAATGAATGAAGAGATTAGAAGGTTGATACTAAAGCACGCATTGCTTAACGCGATAAGACATGGTGGAAGAGCTGATTCTAAGGCCGTAATGGGGAAGATTATGGCTGAGAGAAAAGATCTTAGGAAGATGGCAAGGGAATTAGCAAAGGAAGTGAAGAGAATAGTAGAAGAGGTAAACTCAATGTCAATAAATGAACAAAGGGATCTCTTAACGAAGGAGTTTAAGGATGAATTGGAGAAACTTAAGGAGGAAAGGAAGATATCTCGCGAAGATCTTCCTCCACTACCTAACGTCGAGGAGGCTATAAGGAAATATGGCACCATAACTACGCGTTTTGCTCCAGCGCCTACGGGTGCCTTGCATATAGGGCAGATCCTTCGTGCAGCAATGCTAAGCTACCTCTATGCCAAGAAGTACAATGGCAGAATGATACTTAGGATCGAGGATACTGATCCCCGTGTAATAAAGAGGGTATACTACGATTGGATAATGGAGGATTTGTCTAAGTTAGGCATAAAATGGGATAAACTAGTAATAATGTCAGATCGCTTTGAAAGGTATTACGAGATAGCTGAAAAATTAATTAGTGAAGGTAAGGCATACGTATGCACGTGTAGTGCTGATGATTTCAGGCGATATAAGGAGAACAAAATCCCCTGTCCTGATAGGAACCTTTCAGTAGAGGAACATATGAAGCGCTGGAATATGATGCTTGAAGGTCATTATTCCGAAGGTGAGGCAGTAGTTCGTCTTAAAGTTGATATGTCTCATCCAAATCCCGTGCTGAGAGATCCTCCATTATTAAGGATAGTTGATAGTGTGCCTCATCCTCGTACTGGTTATAAGTATTGTGTATATCCCCTATATAATTTCGGTTGTGCTGTTGAGGATCATCTTGAGAGAATAACGCATGTAATTAGGGCAAAGGAGCATGAGCATAATGCTGCTGTTCAGTCAAAGATCTATGAAGCTATGGGCTGGGAGATGCCAACGATGATACAGTACGGAATGGTGTACATAGAGGGATTCAAGATTCATAAAAGGCATATCCGTGAGGGCTTAAGAAAAGGTGAGATAAGCGGGTGGGATGATATCAGATTGCCAACTATAAGGGCCCTATTGAGAAGAGGTATACAGCCCGAAACCATAAGACGTCTTGCGATAGAGGTAAGCCTCACTCCTCATGACATAAAGCTGAGCATGGAAACCCTTTACGCTATAAATAGACAAATAATAGATCCAAAAGCCAATAGGTACTTCTTCGTAAAAGACCCTGTTGAGTTAATAATAAATGAGCCACCAACGCCTATCGAAATAAAGATCCGTCTTCATCCACAACATCCCGAAAGAGGCTTTAAGCTATATAGGCTTAAGGAATCCCCCATGCACCTCATGATATCAAAGGATGATCTCAACATGTTCGCTAAAGGTAAGGAAATCCGTCTCATGGGACTTTTCAATATTAAAGTAGAGGAAGTAAGCGAGAAAAAAATAGTAGCAACGTATTCCGGAGATGAAATTGTAAAGGGAATGCCTAAGATACAATGGGTACATCCTAACATGGCGTTATGGACTTTGGTATCAAAACCTGATGGCACAATTGATAAAGGAATGGCTGAATTCTATGCGCAGTACATAAAGGAAGGGGAGATAGTGCAATTCGAGAGATATGGCTTTGTAAGACTGGAGAGAAATGAAGGAGAAGTCCTTAGGTTCGTGTTCTTACATAACTAATGATCTTAGGAATAACCTTACTTCGCACAATATTGAGAGCTTTTCTTCGAAACTCCTCATTAGCTATTATATCAGTTCCGATTTCCTTATCTATATTAATGATCACGTAATCCTTAGTAAAACGCTTGTCTTGAATATACCTCATATAGTGCTCTCTAACCTTATTAAGAAAGACCTCCTCATTATAGATACTGCTCTTGCTTATATCTCCTCTCCTCATTATTTCAGATACCCTTCTAAGGGCATATTTTGGTTCGGAATCGAGGAAGACCACTATATCAGGGATGGGGAATTCTCTATTGAGCTCCTCAATTACAGTCATTGTCAAGCCTTCTGCAGCCTGATATGCGAGCTGGGAGTGAATATACCTATCGCAAACAACTATGATATTACGCCTTATCATGGGTTCAATTACGTTTGCGACATGCCAAGCTCTATCAAGTGCAAAAAGAAGTCCTCTCTCCCACTTCCAAGTATCCTTAATAATCCCCCTCAGCATCAATCTTATTATCCTCCCATAAGGCCCATTCGTCGGCTCATATGTGTAAATTGATGGATATCCCATCTCCTTTAACGAATTAACTATCATCTTAGCTATTGGCGTCTTTCCAACGCATTCGATTCCCTCTACAGTAACTAACATTCCCTTACTAGATTTCATATGCTCCTTAAGCCTCCATTCAGAAGATCCACTACCGTTAGTAAAATATTTATTGCGTACTGTAGACTAAAGCATAGTAGATGATGAAAATTCCTTTAGCAGATTGATGAAGAGCGATGGACGGGCTGATCTGTAGATTGTTGACGTTTTCGTATTCTTTCATACCTTCTTCTCACTTTCCCTTACCTTCTCCTTAGGTTCCCATCTAAATCTCCACAAGCCTAACGCAAAGTCTTCAACAGCTATTTCTAATGCTCCTGCTAGCATGTCGCTAATGAGCGGTTCATCTGCTAAAGCTGATATTACTAAGTCGGCTAGTACTTCCCTCGAGGAGACATTATCAGTTATGACCTTTATATACGCCGATTTAGGTATTATCCATACTCTAAGAGGACCTCCTGCAGTCTCAAATATGGTCTCTCGCGAATTAGGAGGGGGAGGCCATAACTTGAGTTCTCTGGCTATATCTAAGGGTATCATTAGCTGTGGTGTATCTGCTTCATATCCACTATTAACAAGTGCTATGACATCTATCGTTATATTATTTCTTCTTATCCTCAACTTTACTCTTACAGCCAAGGAGAACACCTTTAGCTACTATTCTACCAACGCGTATGGTCCTTGCCTTTATCCTACCAACCTTTATCCTCTTTTTCACTTCAACATTCCTCATTTTATCTTATTACCTGCTCTTTTATAAAATCGTTCTGATCTGATAGGCTATCCTATAGAAGCTAAAACTTCATTAAAATACTTAACCACTTATTGTTTACTATAAAAGAGGAGGAGCATGACGATAAAAAGATATAAGGCATAAGCCTTCCGAGTATAGGCAGAAAGACGAGCATACATATAATACTGTATATCACATCATCCAACGAGGTGTACGTTATGGATCTCCTTACTTACTGGCATAAACTTCCAATAGCTGCTAGACGTTATATACTCTA
>QMSL01000010.1 GCA_003649665.1 Thermoprotei archaeon
TCCAGTTAACTGGATTGGAGATGGGTCAGAGCTTCTAGCCTCTGCTCATGGGCTCTATGATTGCTATGGAAATCTATTAGTTCGATTTCCAGATAGCTATTCTAGAGGCGAAGAGGGAGCTAAGGTCTACGTATGGGACATAGTGGGCGATCCAAGAGATGAAGTCATAGTTTGGGATAAGTACTACCTGACAATATATACTCAAGCAAATAGAGTTAAGGGTAAGGTGTTTAAGCCAAGGAGAAAACTGTACAATCAAACGTTCTATGGGAACTTCATCTCTCAGCCAGGCTGGATTGAGATAACATAGCCTCTTAAATTCATAATAAATATTTTATCCTTTAAGGACATACTTCTCCTTGGGTCTGAGTATGAAGCTATGCTGTACCTCATATTCATATAGAGAACCACTAAAAAGCGGAACTATGAAGGTCGAGGATTTCATCACAGTTGCCTATGAAATAGGACTTGATGGGGTTGAACTCGTCTCCTACTTCTTCCCAACGTTTGAGAGAACATATCTCTCAAAGATAAAAAGATTAGCACTTAATCATGGCATGGATATAGTAGTCTTCGGAGTTAGTACTAACTTCTGTCATCCAGATCCACAAAAGAGAAAAGAAGAAATAAAAAGAGTTAGGAAATGGTTAGAAATAGCAGAATTTCTAGGAGCACCTGCCCTTAGAATATTTGCAGGTCATGTGCCTGAAGGATATAGTGAGGAGGACGCATTTCAATGGGTTGTCACTTCGCTAAAGGAAGCTGTTAAATATGCAGAAAATATGGGAATAGTATTGGCCATGGAGAATCATGGAGGTATCACTTCTACAGCAGATAATGTGATAAGGATAATTGAAGAAGTTGGTTCAGAGTGGTTAAGAGCGTTGTTAGACACGGGGAACTATAGAGAGAACGTATATGAGAACATTGCTAAGACAGCACCTTACGCTATTCATGTCCATGCAAAGTTTTATGAAGTAACTGAAGATGGTAGAGAAAAGAACTTAGATTATAATAGAATAGTAAGCATATTAAGAGATGCAGGTTTTAAGGGCTATCTCTCAATAGAGTATGAGGGAAAGGAGGATCCAAAAGTTGCAGTTCCAAGGATAGCAAAGTTCTTGAGAGAATTACTAAAGAAGTAGTCAATTAAGCTAAGAGAATGTGATGTTAAAATGAAAAAGCATGTTACCTCATGAAGATGTGTAGCCAAATGCATACAAGTAGTCAACATAACGTCACTTCCCTTCGCAATTAGGAGTGAAGCCTACATGTTCACTAAGTTAAACAGACTACTCATCCTTTTATTTCCAATATTACTAATGTCCATACCTGTATTTATGCCAGTCATTAGTTCCAATAATGCAATTACGATCATAGTATGCCCAAATAGCGCAATTGAAATAAGAGCTGAAGATGAAGTAAATATTACAGTTCCCCTTGAGATCAATATTAGCTTGGTCTTAGATTCACGAGATGAGGAGACAGTCTTCAGTTGCAATGGATATGTAAGAAATAATGAGACAACGCAAGCGGGTTTGATCTTAATGGAATTATCGATAAACAGCAGTCTTATATCTAGTTCTGATGAGATTACGTCATCGATTACGATGCTTTTGATCATGAAGAGCAAGGATCAGACCTTGAAGCAATTAAGGATATTAGGGGACAATATAACCATTAAGGCGAGAAAGAGTCCATCAGAAGTCGTATGTAAGGGGAAGATGGAGTTATCGGGAGAAGGAGAGATAATTCCCTTTATAGCACTAGGTCTTACGTTCCTCCAGAAGGATGTTGTTGAGGAATTACTCCGTAGACAGAACATAACATGGATTGAGTTAAAAGAATTATCGTTAAGTATGAGGGATAGTATTATAGAGATCTCCTTTATGGCAAGAATAGATATAAATGATCTTGTTAAGTATATCGCTTCAATGAACAGTGATATGACTGTGGATAAGCTACTTTCAAACTACTTCTCATCATTTATTGAAGGCAGATCTAAAATGAGAGCAATCATCATATCCACGGAAAATGAAATAGCATTCAATATCTCAGGTAGAATAAGTCGTTCCTTATTCAAGTCATTGGTGAACATCACGGACATTACAAGTGGACTTAGCGCTATGGGAAGTGTAAGTGGAGTACTTCATCCTAATGGGATATGGGATTTCGCTGGAAGAGTGATAGAAGACTTTCTTGAAAGGTTTGAAGTACTACCTTCAAGGATTAACATGAACTTATCGCTTAGGGATAACCTCCTTAAGTATTCAATTAAGGGACTTAGGATAAGGGCGAGAAGTGCAATTTCCCATAAGGATACCTTTGTAGCAGTAGACAACTTCTTAAAGGACATCGGTCATCTAGCTGGCCAATACGGATTATATGAAATATCATCATATGTAGATAAGTTAATGAAGACAGAGGTTAAATTAGCTCCCTTAACGAAGGACATGACTATAAGCCGAACTTCGGCCAAATTTATGGAACTTCCAGAAATAGAAGTGAGCTATAAAGCCAAGGGGATGAAAACGCTAAACTACATATTAATATCTATTGCGATTACAACTGTAATATCTGTCATAATCTTCCTGCTTAGAAGAACGAGGATATAATATAATTTTATCACATGAATCCTATACCCTTAACGCCATTTTTCCTCACGTACTTTTCAGTGATCTCTATCTCTTTAATTGCAATGGCTGACATGATAATAGACTCGATAAGACTTATGAGCATATAGTAGGGATTTAGATAAATCTGCCCTCCCCTTAATGAAAGCCTTATTAAATACATTGGAATTACATAGGGTATCGCTGAAACTACGTAATTGAGAGGAGGTCTAATTGAATCAAGGGGCATTATTAGAAGGCCCATTAAGGCAAAATTCAACACCTCAAGTAGATTATATGGAACCCCTGTCCTAACAGATAAGGCAGCCACCACTATACCATAGGATATCGCTTGAACTATCATTATAATAATGCCAATTATTATAATGTCGGGCCTGTTTATTACAAAAACGTTAGCATTGAACATACTTCCAAGCAGCATGCCTATCAGTACAAGTATGCCTATGGAAACAGTCGTACACGGTATTAGTCTACCCATGATAACCTTAAAGGGCGATATCCCTCTTAATAGATGCTCTTCGACCATTCCTATAGATATGAAGAACGACATCCATCCCCCTATAAGAGAAGATGACTGAGAGATCAAAGTCCATCCAGTAATGACCCAAAATGCCTCCTTACATGCCTGTGCTATCATCCCTTTTGGAACGAATAACATTATTCCTAGCATGAAGAGAAGTATCCAAAGCATTTCCGTGAGAATGAGATTTAAGAATGAGAGCTTGTACCTCCAGAGCCTAAGCGTATGCAACCATAAAATAGCTTTCCACTTCCCTCTCATATTGCTCCCCTTTGCATAGCCCTTCTCTCTCCAGCTCCCATGAGGGAATAGGCAAGAATGTTATAAAGTACTGCAAAGCCTATGAGCAGCCCCATAAGGAATGTTATACGTGCCATACTTGGGGATCCCATTAGAGCAGCTAACCTTGCCATTTCTATGGTATATGTTGATGGTAGAATTCTGGATATTGTCTGAGCCCAATGGGGCAGTAGGTAAGCGGGATAAAAGGCACCGGAGAAAAGCATTATTAGAGGGTTAAGCCAGCTGAGCACATTGCTTTCTTCTTCCATCATTATAAACAGTACTGCTAGAAGACCGGCAAAGCCGATCATAGGTAACATTCCTAATGTTAGAGCTGTAAAGATCACGCCAAGCTTAAGTATCCCGTCCGCTAGTCCCTCTACAAGAATTATTAAGGGAGTGAATTCAAGTAGGTATATAACGGATATTAGGAGATATCTGGGAACATATGAGAGGATAAGAGTTAACGATATCCGATATGGAGCAAGGATTACATAGGGTAGAGCACCAATCCATCTTAACTCTAAAACGCTTCCGGCTACATCCCATAATAAACCAAGACATGCCATTATAACTACTGTTGATGAGACGAAATACGTTATTGGATTCACGTCCATTCCTATGTTCTCTTTAAACGCGGAAGTACTACCAAAGATGAGGCCGAAACCCAAGAGCATGCCTAACATCAAGTAAGGCCATAGCATAAGCGAAATCAAAGTGGACCTATTGTTCTTGAAGAAATAGATATCGAGGAGAACTCCAGACTTAAGAACTGAGAGCATTCTCATTCTCATTACTTAAAGCCCCTCCTTCCAGTTAATTTTATAAATACATCCTCAAGGGTAGGCTCCTTAACGTCGACTCTTCTGACTTTACACTTCATTTCATGAAGTATTTTTAAGGCCATTGATGTTATTTCATCTACGGAGTTAACGTTAATAACAAGTCTGAGACGATAAACATTCTCATTATGAGATATATTACATGGACATTTTAACGCGTTCTTTAACATATCTAAGAGGCTTGACATATGAGCTTTAGCGGGCATTACAAAACTTATCTCAAGAGCGACGTCTTTTGCAACTCTCTTCTTAAGTCCTTCTACGGTATCCACCGCAAGTATGACTCCTTTATCAATTATGGCGACCTTATCACAGATTATCTCTGCCTCAAACATATTATGAGTCGTAATAAGTACAGTTTTATTGTTATCATGAGCGAGTTCCACAAGCAATTCTCTAAGCGATCTAGCGGAAGGGGGATCCAGACCTAAAGTCGGTTCGTCAAGGATTAGAACTGGAGGATCCGTAAGCAATGCCCGAGCGAGGCTTAATCGAGCCTTCATACCGAGTGAATATTCCTCGTAAAGCTTATCTGCTGCATTAAGTTCATCTAAACCAAGCATTTTAATTAATTCATCTATTCTCTTTCTAAGCAGTTCGCCATCAAGACCATAGAGCATGCCAAAGTACTTTAAGTTCTCCCTCCCGGTTAGCTTCCAGAAAAAGCCCTTCTCGACACTAAGAGATACCCCTATTAGCTTCCTAACTTCATTAGCCTCCTCAACAACATCATATCCAAGAACTTTTGCAGTACCTTCATCAGGTAAGAGAAGCGTTGAAATAATCTTAACAGTCGTAGTCTTCCCAGCACCATTAGGTCCTAGGAGGCCAAAGACCTCACCTTCCATTACCTTAAAGGAGATACCCTTAAGCGCCTCAATTACCTTCTTTCTCTTCCTAAAGAAACCTATCCGCTCGTATGTAGTATATCTCTTAACTAGATTCAAGACGTCTATAGCAGTGGTCTTGGGCATTGTAAAGTTCACCTCGATTAGTCTTCATATAATGTATCATTATGGCTATTCTAGAGCATGAGTCGGCTGGTATTAAGGGTTATACTAATTGCGTGTTATAAATCTTATCGCCAAGGCCTAAGCCAACGGAGGAGATTAGCAGAAGATAGCATTAAGGCTAAAATATACGATTATAGTTCATCAAGACATCGCTTAGCAAAAAGGAGTTTAGATTTAACTCTTATATTTGGATTAACGCTTACCATAATAAGGAATCATCTTAAGGTGGTATAATTGCTATGGGTGAAAGGGCGAAGAAGCTCATACTCATAGGAATAGATTCCTTGATATTAGATTTTGTCGAGAAATTCATAAGCGAAGGTTTAATGCCTAATATAAAATATCTCATGAATGTTGGCTCATACGGCTATGCACTCCCCTCAATGCCTACCTTTACTCCACCAAATTGGACTACGATAGCGACTGGAGCAGATCCAGCTATACATGGAGTTAAGGGTTGGGTATTTGATTCAAGAGCTAGTAAGGTAGAATATCTATGGACGATAGCCGCTAGGAAGGGGAAACACGTAGTTCTATTAAGGTATCCTGGTGGCTATCCGGCAACTCATAAAAACGTTATAACCATAAGCAATGGAGCACCACACGATCCTATAGGCGTACTCGAGGAGGCTACAGCATATACTCTCGGTCGTATATACAGATATACAGGAGGATTACATGGAACAGCAGAATCAAGGGCTGTCGCTTTTCGCAAAGCTAGCGGCTGGAAGAACATACCGAAGAGCTTAATAGATCCTCATATAATCCCCTTAGAAGCAAGAGTAGATCTCATCGTTAAAGAAGACTTCAAGCAGGTCAAGCTCTGGTTCCTAGTATATTCTGAGTATGGTAAAGGTTACGATACTTTACTAATATCTATGGATAAGGACTTCATAAGGGCATTATGTAAGTTAAGGCGAGGAGAATGGAGTGATTTCATAAAAATGACATTTTGGAAAGGAGATAAGGCAATAGAAGGTGTATTTAAGTTTAAGTTAGTAGAACTGGCACCAGACATGTCTAAGTTCGCCTTGTTCCGTACGCAAATACATGCATTAACAGGCTTCTCCGATCCACCTAACATATGTGAAGAGCTCGTGAAGAACATAGGCCCCTTCCTTGATAATCCCTCTAGATTCTGTCTTGCGCATGGTTGGTACGAGGTATACTTTGAAGAACTAAGAGAACACGTCAAGTGGATAGTTAAGGCGGCAAGATATCTAAAGGAAAAGTATCGTTGGGATCTCCTATTTACACATTGTCAAAGCCCGGATTATATAAAGCATGAGTACTGGGCTTACATAGATCCTATAGCACCAGGTTATAAAAAGGAGAAAGAGGAGGAATATTGGAAGGTAATGGCTGAAGACTACCAGATAATGGATGAGTTCGTAGGAGACTTAATTGAGTTAGCAGATGAGGATACATTGATAGTAGTCGCATCAGATCATGGTCATTTCGTAAGGTATAGAGTTGTCTTCCTCTTTGATGCACTAAGGGATGCAGGCTTCATAGTATGCAAAGATGATGAAAGAATAGATGTTAAGAAGTCCATAGTTAGAGCACTTGTGCATGATGGAATAATCTTGAATACGAAATGGAGGTTTAAGGACGGTATTATTAGCTCTAAGGAGGACTACATAGAATACGTGAATCAAATAATAGACATTCTACTATCGATAACGGATGATGGAAGACATGTTATATATTTAGCGATACCTGGTTGGGGAGCTCATGCACTAGGGCTAAGCGAAGAGGATGCTGATATAGTACTTTGTCCAAGACCTGGGTATGCCATAGCGAGGAGACCATCTAAGGGCTACTCAATGTATATAAGGAAATACATAGGCATGCCCGATCCACAGTATGGCTTATGGGGTGGGGCGACTAGCATACACGAGGGCCTTCCTACAGCTAGAGTGTCTATAGGAACTAACATGGCTATGTTCATAATGAGTGGACCTGGAGTGAAAAAGGGCTTTAGATGCAAACGGCCCATATGGCTAAGGGATCTGGCACCGACTATAGCATACTTATTGGATCTACCCATACCGAGAGGAGCAAATGGCAGGATACTATATGAAATCCTAAGTTGATTCCTCTTTTTCCTTCCTCGAAAGCGGTACTCTGGATAGTTTTTCTATCTTAACTACCTCGTCAACTTCCGCTCTATCGCTTATATCCGCCTTTTCTACATACTTAACTACACCAATCTCTGCATCTCTCTCTACTACAACGTGTCTTCCCTCTACATGTTCGACTTCCGCCCCTCTGCCTATTCTCACTTCTTCTCCTATGATTTTTTCAACCTCTGCATCTTTATCAATAATCACTCTTTTTCCTATAATTGCTCCAATTACCTTTGATTTTCTATGAATATGTACTTCCCTAGCCTCCATCTCCTCAACTCTAGCCCTTCCGCTTATGTTGATATTATCTGCAAGTATTCTCTTAGCCTTTATGGCGCCTGAAATCTCTATATCCCCTACCTCGACTATACCACTTACATTAATGCTTCCTGAGATCTCCATCTCTTCGCCCTTAAGGTTACCCTCAATCCTCATGCTTCCCGATACCCTAAGGTTGCTCGTCTTCAGGTCTCCTCTGATGCTTCCTGCACCGCTGATATGTAACTCGTTGCCCTCTGCATTACCGTCTATTCTTATCGATCCGCTTACGTCTATTCTTCTGAACTTAACTGGCCCTCTTATTTTCACAGCTCCTCCTACCGATAGCTCCTCTATTTCCTGCATGGCTTTCACCTTTATTATCCTCTATGCTAATCTTTATATTATGAACTCACAAATTGTGAGTTTGAATGAGGAGGTATAGATGTTGGCATGATGTAATTGAGTCTCTACTTAAGGCATTGCTCACTGGTGAAAAGAGGATTACTGAGCTCTGCCTTCATGCTAATATCCCCGTTGATAGAGGTAGGAGACTTATCGAATACCTAATAAGGTGTGGTTTAATTTTTAAGTACGAAAAAGATGGTAGGATCTATTATAGGATCACCGAAAAGGGATATGAGTGGTTGGGCATTTACCGGAAATTGAAGGAGATTCTTCATCTATCGCTCTAAGCGTATTCTACAATGACATTCAGCTCTCTCATTACCTTTTGTCTCTTACTGAGTTCTATTATTACTTCATCTTCGCTCATATCTACTCTATCGACCTTTGTCTCTACACCATCTATGAGTACTTTGACTTCCTTTATTTTCTCTCCCACCTTCTCTAGTACTATTCTACCTACCTCGAAGTCTCCCTTTGCTAGCTTTACTAACAGTACTTGCTTCTTATCTCTCAGTACATGCTCTATGCTACCCCATGCTCCCGGAACTGTGAATATCCACTTGAAGTCCTCCTTATTAATTCTCGGTCTTATTCTAAGTCTCCCTCTCATCCTATCATATAGTAGTCCTTCTATAGCTAGCACTACTGACCATGCTGACATAGGTCTCATGTAGTGTGCTCCCCACTCCACGTGGTTCCAATAATGTCCTCCCTTTACATATCTCTCATGAATGTCCCTTAGTATTTTGAGTCCCTCCTCTACTAGTCCTTCATATATCATATGTGAGGCTACTGCGAACTCAACTCCTGTCCATGGGGTATCCATCTGGCATCCTACGCTATATGGTAGGCCTGTATCGTTCGGATATTTCAAATCTCCTTCATAAGCTGGCCTTTTGCCACCTGGATATATTCCATTTATCAATCCTTCGTCCTCAATGAAGTTATACTTGAATATGCTCTTTAACGTCTTCAATACCTTCTCGCGATCTATAATGTAGCCTAGATCGGTTAGTGCTGATGCGTACCATTGACCTACTAGCTGAGCTGCCATGCATGCCTTATCGCGTTTTCCACTTATTGGATCATACCAGAGATCGAAGTACTCGCCATTCCATAGGTTACCGTATAGATTCCTTCGTGCCTCCTCAATGATCTTAGATACGTTATCGCTGTAGTCTTTATCCTTAATGACTTCATCTGCCATTCTCCTCATGGCCGATAATGCACATAGCCACAGTACGCTTGTATATGCGGCTATTCCTATGAAGCTCCAGACGTCAAACGTTTGAAATCCTATCGGAATGAAGGTACTGCCATATACGGCCGGCATGCCTATGTTTGCTAACCTTCCAAGGACTCCAAATATCTTATGATAAACATTGTACATCTCGAAACCTGCTGGCGTCTGATGGTATGGCAGCTTGAGTTCCACTAAATCATGCAGCCTTAGTATGCACTCCATAGCCTCCTTTAGACTATTCCATAGCTTCTTTATCAGCTCCTCATCACCCGTCCACAAGGCATCCCTATACGTCATTAGTACGTATTTCGGCATCAGGTCGACCATATGATATGCATCTGGCCTCTTAAGTGAATGGCCGAAGTAGTGCATTATCCTTCCTCTTGGATCCTTTCCCGTCTTCTTTACTACCTTCCCAATAGCCTTCTTCATTTTGTTGAAATCAGTTATTATTGACGGATCCTTAGCAACCATCTTCTTGAACTCATTCATGTTCTCAGGTACCGCTAAGGCATAAAGTGTGTAGTATGGCTCAACTTCCGGCGATAGTACCCATTCTGCATGCTGGAGTAGGAACTTCTTCTCAAGCTCTGGGAAGAGTATTAATAGCATTATTGACGCATAGTACATCACATCAGTCGTATTGAATGCGGATGAGCCAGGACCCATATAGTATGGGTCATGATAACCCTCCCATATGCCAAATCTGCCATCCTTAGTGAACCAAGTGGCCTTCTGAAGAGTAGTTATTTGAGAGCCTACTAGTGAAGGAATCCAATCCTGAAGATTTGTGTCATATAGTACATCGTGGAATTTCTTCGTATTACCATATAAGTAATCTAAGTGATTGATTGTGTATTTAACGACGTCCTCTGCAGAATTGAACCAATTCTCATACATGTGTCCAAGCCTACTTCCTTCCTCATCTATGTGATTTGGGAAGAACCACGTGAGTATGAATACCACTTCCTTCCTTTCCTTAGGTTCTACCCTGACTTTAGTTGTTATGACTCCATAATGTGGATCGGATCCTTCATATTCCTCAGGTCCCTCTAATATACCATCCTTTCTGAAGTCCACCCACATTCTTTTAAGAACTTCAAAGTCCTTCTTAATGAATGCAACTGATGAGGTCTTCTGCCAAGTAGTAGCAATTGCAAGGGAGCCATTATACATAGGATGGTTTGGAGATAGGTTACTTCCGCCCATGACAATAACGGTATACTTTCCCTCTTTCTTAACTTTAGTTAATGCTACGACCTCCTTCTTGAGACCTGAGAATGGATTCCTCACGGCAAAGAGAAGGTCCACCTCTAAGCTATCATTAGTGGGATTTTCAACTATGAATTTAAACAGCGCAGTTGGAAGGGCTGAATTCTTCACATCTCCTGGTATGAAAGGACTTAGTGCTTCAAGTGATATTTTCGCATCGAGCTTACTATCATCATATTCCAGAAAGGCCAATGGGGGTCTGCCACTAAAGGTTATACTATCGATTGGCTTAACCCAGGGAAGCCTATAGGGATCTGCCCCAAGCTCATAGCTTCTCGCTCTAAGAAGCCTTACTACAATTCTACTTCCCCTTTTAACTCTGACTGCGAAGAAGCTATCACTGATGTCCATGACCTGAAGATGTCTATCCTCTCCCCTACTACTCCATGGGCCATTATTGAATATATGCCATTCATGAAGACACCCATCAGCCCTGATCTCTAGAGAACCAGTACCAAGACCCCCTAAAACGATGCCTGAGGACGTGGCATATCGATATACATATTTCATTAATTCTCCCCAAGAACCTTATCGTAACTTAGATAATTTAAGCCTTAAGAACGTCCCGTACTGTACTGGATCTTCAACAATCATGGCGTCTATCCATCACTCCACAATAATTCATATAGTCGCCTCATCTTCTTTAAGCCTTAAAGAAAAATGGAAACATTATGGTGTATATACTCTTAAAGCAAGAAGTCATCATTCCTTAACTATGATCTCATACCATATTGTCCTATATTTGGGGTCTATTTCGAATACCTTATATTCCCCTTTAGTCAATACTGGAACCTTAGTAACTCTCTTGCCCACATTATCCAACGCCCACACTTCAATTTCCTTATCAGTCCTTATCATTATGGTGGCTTTCAAT
Source organism: Thermoprotei archaeon (assembly GCA_003649665.1). Taxonomy (GTDB): domain Archaea; phylum Thermoproteota; class Thermoprotei; order QMSL01; family B3-G16; genus B3-G16. The sequence goes on from QMSL01000010.1 coordinate 11,475, forward strand.
CCCTCGACCAATGTCGGGCCCTCACCCCAATCTCCAATCTTTCCCCATTGGAAGAAGCATGTTATCTTCTTTCCTCTTAATCCTCCCAGTTCTCTCATCTTAGTTGATCCTATTGCTAATACCTCCTTAGTCTCATAATCTCTAATAGTCATTCCCTTGTTTATGACATAACCTGTTGCTATTAATAACATTCTGCTCCAGTTATTGAAGTCCTCGTCCTCCTTCGTTATTAATGTCACTATACCCCATCCATCAAGTATCGTGTCCTCAACTTCTATAATTATACTTCCAAAATCAAAGCTCTTCTTGCCTATGAAGCCTACTAGCGCTATTGTCCTATTAGTATTCACTATTATTATGCCCCTATCTTCTTTGGATACATCCCATATGATCTCCCCGGTATCTGATTCGATCACTCCCATCTTAACTGATTGTGATAGAATCACCTCCGAGGGTCCCTTTATTTCGCCATATGGAGATGGTGAGGATGCCGTTATTACTGCTATCCTATGAATGAGCGCCATTTCTGGTGTGAATCCTACGTCCATTGCATCTGCATATTTGAAGTCCCTTAAAAGCCTTTGCTCAATGCTGATAGGTAATTCTGCAACTATGTATTCATTTGCCGGTCTTACATCTCCTCTCATGTATATCATATAAGCTGGAACCATCAGGGCCATCTTAACTGGGTTCTGATCTATATCGAAGTATCTTCTCAGCCTTCTAGAGTCCCAATCATCGAGCTCTCCATATGTGAAATATATGATTCCATCCCAATCCTGAAGCGCCGCGTATATTGCTAGGATTAGTGTTCCCTCAGGCCCATACATATTTGGATTGGGGTGATCATACTCACTGACAGTAAATGGTTTCCCGTAGACTCTATAGCTAGCAAGCCTTACTATGGTGCTCTCAGTAGGGTGATTCACCATAGGCTCATTCAACACATACCAATTCTGTGGATCCCATGGCGTTCCTGGGAACTTTGGATGTTGCCAATATGCATGCGCATCCACTACATCGAACTTAGATACTATATTTAGAGGACTAAATCGGCATGTAGTTGCAACAATTAAGGCTTTACAACCAACTTCATGCTTTAGGAAATTATATATCTCCATGAAAGTCTCTGCTTCTAAATGCCATAGGAAATCGATCCATGCCTCTCTAATGAACTGAGGAGATTTCCAATAGAGATCACTAGTTATCACAGGTGCCTTTATATCTTTAATTCCCCATGCCTTCAGTACATCCTCTATTGATCCAAATCTAGCCCTAAGGTACTCATTCCATTTCTCCTTAAGCATCTCCTTGTATATTGAGGGAAGCCTACTAACAAGGTCAGTTAAGAGGTACCAGAACCATGCTCCCATCTCATTCACTATCTCGACAAAAGCTACAACTGGATCCTCAGCATAAGTCATTCCAGTATAGGGATTGCGATGCATAAGAAGTTTATATGCAAATTCCTTGTAGAGCTCCCTTATCTGAGGGTCAATGAAAATTAATGCATGCTGATCCTTTCTGTCCATCTTCTCAACTTGAGGAGGCAATCCATCTGCTGTTCTGAATTTACGGGCAACAAGCAAACCTATACTAATATAAATCCCGTTTTCCTTAAGCTTCGCAACAAAATAGTCAAATCTATCTAAATATTCTGGGTCAAAATGTCTAGTATCCTTAGCCTTATATCCACCAAATATGTTAACTGCCTCCCATTCAGCATCGAGTCCATGTATTCTCACTAGGTTTACCCCTAGCTTTGCAAGCCTTTTGGCTATCTTTTCAGCATCCTCCTTCCTTGGGAAGATGGCATCACCTGCTATGTTAACTCCAAAGAACTTTATTCTCCTATTATTCACATAGAGGTGCCCATCCTCTCCTATATAAACCCGCTCAATAGTTCTATTCCAATTACTAACCCACGATTTCACGCTCGTTGCGGTATCTTCGGCATCGTCCCAAGGTAAATAAAATGGGAATAATTCATACTCCTTAGGAGTCATGACCACTGTTGATAATATGAGGATTATCATTATAAGTGCTGTGCCGGTAAGTACCATGTTTCTAGGTCTCTTCAATACCGTAAGATTGATGGGTCTCACGACATATACTTATTACAGATATCATCATAATCCTTTCTGCTTTTATTCGATCCTTAATGGATTTTAGGATATGATGTCTGATGTTATAGATTAGTATCAAGCTTTAACTACTGACGATAATGCGCTATTAGCTAGTTATTTTCTCTAATAGCTCTCTTATCCTATTTAATTCTCTCAATACCTTCTCCTCATACGTCTCCTTCGGGATAGGTCTGAGCTTCCGTAATATGTATTCCCTAACCTTGTTTGCTTCATGGGCATCCATGTGAGCAAATACTATCTCTGGTACTGGTACGCCTTTAGCCGCTGTGTGAAAGCCCAGTGTAGCTAATCCTAAGGTCCTTTGTAGTGGGCCTTGTTTATATTCCACATTGTTTATCTTAGAAATAGGGATGCTGCTTTCACTTGTCCACCAAACTCCTTTTCTAACTTTAAGCCTATCCTCCTCTACAATGTATTTTATGGAGTCATAGTATCGCGGTAGCCAATAAGTGAATATCGTTAGGGATATCCCTAATGGGAGGTATACCGTAATGAGTAGTACTAATAGGGCTAAGACCAACCTATTATTTATGAATAGTATGGTAATAGGTACACACCAACTCAAGATTCCTACAAGTACGATTAGCAGAACGTAAATTATGTAAAGCATCTTCATTTTAGGACTAGGCTTGAGTTCTACCTTAACGCCTTCCTGCGCCACTCGTCATCACCTTATATGAATTTAACATATTTCCCTTTAGCTCAGAATAATAGTTTCTTACGGTATATTTCTAGTTCTAATTATCATTATTTCGTGTGATATTACATATCGACCTTATTTCCCACCTATATTAAGGCGGGAGGCAACATTGAAGTTAGTTAGCCGGATACTGAGTATTAGCTTCATATACGTTGGCATTTATAAAGGAAAGAGCTTTAGGGTTATTTAGCTTACCAGCGGATCTCCATTCTTGTCTCCTTCCCTATAATGGCTTCTACTATTAAGAGATCTCCCTTCATATGCCATCTCTTAAGGCTACCTTCATTCACGTTTATATTAGCGGGCACCCCCATAGGAGAATAAATGCTCAATGTTATGTAGGAGATTAATGAGCTACTCTTAAGGTCAATACTGAGAATTCTCTCGTTGGGTATCCATTTCTCCTCATAATCATCTATTCCAAGACCAAATACTAGACATGGAATTTCCTTATATTCTTTTATAAAGAGTATCCGAAAGTCCTTTGGATTTATTTCAACGGGGATCTCCTTAAGTTCATGACCATGCCAGCAATTCTTCATATATAGATCCATATCGAATGGTTCATAAACGAAATACCTTTCCTTTGGGATTATGCCTAATGAGTCAAGGGAGAGCAAGCGTACAATAGTCTTTGACTTGTAGTCTCCTCCATTAATTATTAAAAGGAGACATCCCCTTTTACTGACTAGAATGTTCACAAATACGTCCTTTGCATCAGTTACGGCTATCTCTCTATTCACAGTAAAGGGGAAGCATCTTGCTTCTGACGCCTTTATGAAGCGGAATATATTCCAAATGCGGGATACGAGCATGACTTCGTCCTCATCTCTCCCTCGCCATAATGGGATAGGTGCTAAGTAGAGAAGTGATGTAGCTATTGTTTTACGAGTTATCTTCTTTACTGATGAAGGATACATAAGCGTATTGCAACCAAGGCGCCACGATAAGAATAAAAGTCTATCGATTATGGGAGACCATTGCTCTACATCCTTACTCTCACCAACTAATCTCACGTCTATAAATGAGCATAAATAACCGATTGGCATTTCATGCGTGTTTGCAATTATTACCGCATTTGGATTATTCCTCTTTATTATCCTCCAAGCATCCTTCAGCATTTCCCTAAACCACCAGTATGTGACACGAATATATCGGGAACCACATCCGTGTTTTGAGTTTCTACAACATAGTTTTGCGTTCCAGAAGTCTAGATATATGCTATCGAAGTCGTATTCCTTAAGAACCCTTTCTAGACATCTTCTCCAATGATCACGCCAGCCACTAGCACCAGGACACATTAACACAGTCCTATATTTCCAGCTAACCGCAGGCTCTATTCTCCATTCCTCTGCATACTCCTTGAATACGCTAGTATCAACTTCGACGTCAGCAAAAGTCATGTATGGATATACCTGGATACCATATTTGTGACATATCTCTATGGTTCTTTTAACAGCTTCGGGATCATCCGGGATATACTCACCAGATCTCCAATTAACGCCACCAATTAATACGTTTACGCCAATTCTTGCTAGGCGCTCTATCTCTTCCTCGCTCGGGTATACATGATATTTGTTGTATTGATGAGGGCCGCGCCAAAATACCCTTAGTTCAAGCGCTCTTGGTGAGTATTCTCTTGTAGGAGTTACTGATAGCGAAAAACGGTTAGTCCATATCCACTTAGGTTTTATTGCGGTTAGTAAATTACGTATCCCAAATATAAACCATTCAACGAAGCTGTCTTCCTTGCGAATCCAGAACATAACACCTACATCACCTAAGGGATCTGACTTCACCCCATTACAACCTACTCCAAAGTGATGATTAGTTACATCACATACGGAGACCTCTATGCCAACCTCATCATTTCCTATCCAGAACCAAGGTATGAAGCGACCCTTTAGAACATCTTTAATACCTTTATCGGCCTTGGATATATCCTTAACTTCATAATGTATCCATTCCGCAGAATACAGGTCGTTTGTATGAATTAAATACCTTGCCACACGACTATCAACAGTAGCTCTTGAGTAGCAAAGCCAGTTTATAATAGTATTGCCAGTACCTTCTAAAGTTACATCGACCAACATGAATCCATCAAAGGAGATAGTGTATTTGATATGGTACGCTATGGGGATTACCTCACCATCTGCATTCTTTAAATACCCACTACTCTCTACTATTACCTTATCCTCATCGGAATAAGTAACTTCACAAGACGCCTCATCTTCATATACAGTGGAGAAGCGCTTATTAAAGGGGTCCTTAGATTGAGAGACGAATACCTCAAGAGGCTCTATAAGTATATCCCTCCCCTTAACCCTAACATAACGTAGCATTCCATTATTCTTGTTAAAGTAGTACTCGAACGTTCCTCCCCTCACTATGATAAAGTCTTCCTCCTCTTTAACCGATAAAGGTGTAAAGCCAATCATCACTTCCCTCTCCTAAGGAGCATTCCTTTAAGTTTTCTACCTATTAAGAAGGGTTCTTAATTTCTTAACGCTTTTGTTTAGAAACCGCCACTTAACGTAAAACTATGTACGTTATAGAATTGACTATCATCATTATGATTATTATCATTATACAAGTAATGGTTATATAAGATTAAGGCGTAAAGAGCCTCACAGCAGGATGAGGTTTTTATTTTTAGCATGAAGATAATACCTACGAGAGAGTATGAGGGTCAGTCGGAATATTCTTAAGCTCAGAATAATGGGGGTATTAATCTTAGCAATTGTAGTGATAGGA
>QMSL01000011.1 GCA_003649665.1 Thermoprotei archaeon
ATCACGTACTTCAAGCGATGAAACGATGTCTTTCTCATGTACCTCTCTCTCTAACCATAATCTGATAAGCGGCATTCCGTGTTCTACAACTATTATCCGCTTGCACTTCCTTAGATCTCCTAATGCTTTTACGGATGGCATAAAACATTGCGGTACATATAACGATATCCCAATTAGAGATACCTTATCACGTAACTTCCATTCCTCTAAAAGTTCGCTCGCTAAATCGTATGCAAGCCCGAATGCTACTATAGTCCTCTCTCTTACCCCCTCTACCTTATTGAATTCAAATACTGAGAATAGCCTCCTATAGATCTTCCCTAACGTAAGAATCCTATCATAGTGATCATCATTAAGTATCCATCTATACTTAATCTCCCAGTGTTTAGAGAATATAGGCTCTACATCGATTCCCTCAACAGGCATCTCTACTTTAGCCTTAAATACGGCCAGTGGAATGCTAATGATGAATGGTACTTCAATTGCTTCCGAAAGCTCAGACCCAACCTCAACAAACTTAAACACTTCTTCATGAAGGAGTGGTTCAAGTACCGGTGCCCACGTATTCTCGCTTACAATTCTAGGATCGAAAACCTTATAGTTAGACCTAAGCGCCATTATGAGCAATGAGCCACGCACACCCGTAACAACCATATTGTATAGTAGATCTAAAGATTCAAATAACTCGTAATCTTTACAGAATACGGCTACTCTATTGCCAGTTATGGCTATCCCAAAGGCAGTGCTTAGTGCATCCCTTGATGTCTCCTTCATATCACACGAACTTGCTATCTCACTTAGCTCTAATGATGCCTTCCTCGTAATGAATAACTTATGGAACTTTAAATGCCTTAAAATCATAACGATGTCCTTAGGGTATTCAACTATAACGTTTTCCTCCTTTTTAGCACTTATATTTGTCCCCTCCCTTATTATTTCTCTTAATGAGAATAAGTTTTTATCTCAAGGCTGTATAGATATTCTGATAGGCGCCGGGGTGCCCGAGCGGACTAAGGGGCAGGCCTTGAGAGCCTGTGGGGCACATGCCCCGCGCGGGTTCGAATCCCGCCCCCGGCGCCATATCAATCACTATAATATTGAAGGTGGATATTGTATGGAATTAAGCGTTCTTAAGGTTATTAAGTCCTTAGGATGTTTTACTAAAGGTGAGTTAATGAATGTTTTGAATATCGATAAAAAAGAAATAGACGATATTATAAGGGAACTCATTGAACTTGGGTACATATATAAGCTTAGTGAGGATAGGTATTGTCATGAACCTTATAATGACCTATCTTCTCTAAATGAATTCTTAAAGAAACTGGATACGAAAATTCGTTTTAATTCGGTTTATTTTGAGCAGGTTTCTTCTACTCAATCTGTAGCTCGTCAACTTGCTGAAGAAGGTGCATTTGAGGGAACGATTGTTGTGGCTGAGACACAAAGTGCAGGAAAGGGTAGGTATAATAGAAAGTGGTTTTCGCCGAAGGGCGGGATTTGGATGACTGTAATATTGCGCCCTAACTTATCTCCATCAATGATTCCAATTATGGGATTAATGATGGGGGTGGTAGTGACTGAGGCTATCAATAAGGAATATAAAGTTCATGCCTTAGTTAAGTGGCCTAATGATGTTTTAATAGGCTGTAAGAAGGTATGCGGAATCCTCATTGAGGGCTCTGTTCAAGGTAGCTCTTTAGAGTATATTCTTGTGGGTATTGGAATTAATGCGAATAATAAATTACCTTCTGACGTTATGGGAATTAGCCTAAGAGAAATAATTGGGAAGTCTGTGCTTAGGATCCCTCTGATAATTACTTTATGTAGGATCCTCGATCGTTACTATTCCCTTCTAGTAAATAATCCATCCCAAGAAGTTGTTGACAAGATATTGGCAAAGTGGAAGGCATTAAGTCATACTCTTGGAAGGAAGGTAAGGGTAACGTTATGTAGTGGAAGGGATGTGATAGGAAAAGCAGTCGATGTTGATTCATTGGGCAATCTTCTCCTCCTAATTAATGAACGTAAACTAAAGGTTGCCTATCATGAGGTAGTAAAACTTGCATACTTAGACTGAGGCATCGTTTGATTAATATACTCCATTTTCGATTCTATTTAGAGATGAGTTCAGATCTAACGGAATACCTTGGCATATCTCGAAAGCGATTCATCCTACTTAAGGAACCAGATCTTCACGAAGTAGTAAACGTAGTTAACACATTAAAGGGAATCTATGTTATCGTGATGTATTTGAACTGTAGAGTCCTCTATGAGGGACGAGCTAAGTCGGTACTGGAAGACGGTGATCGCTTGCTTATTACCAAGCCAGATGGATCTCTGTTAATACATGAAAGAGAGAAGCGTGAGCCTGTTAATTGGCAACCTCCAGGATGTACTTTAATCGCCTCATTGAAGGATGATGTACTATATGTAAGGAGTATAAGGCGTAATCCACGAGAGGAGATAGTTGTAGTGAGTCCTCATGTATACGTATTACTTGCTGCTGCATGTGGTAAAGGCAAGTTCACGTTATGGGGAAGTGAAGATGAGATGATTAACATTGTATTGAGAAATCCCAAACTAATCGAGAACGGATTTAAACCTCTAAGTAAGGAGTATCCGACACCTTACGGTAACATAGATCTATTAGGTGAAGATAAAAACGGTAACATAGTTGTAGTTGAATTTAAACGAAGTGTTGCTCAACTATCTGGGGTATCTCAATTAAAGCGCTATGTAGACTTTATGATGAAATATCATAAAAATGTACGAGGCATTCTAGTAGCACCTGGAATAACGAGCTCAGCACTTAGGCTACTAAGAGAATATGGTTTAGAATTTAAGAGATTATCCCCTCCTAAGTAGCCAGAGCATCTATGAATCCTTACTCACTAATGTCGTACTCTAGCCTCTCAAATATAATCATCGATAAGGAAATTATTACTAGTGACATTAAGAGAGCGATGATATATCCCTTAGAAAGTGGGATTACTGAAAACTTAGAAAATTCCACCATGGTAATCGGAGATACATAGTAAAAGAATACAGAGAATAATGGGTCAATTAGTTGTTTTGAAGCGGTCACTATGGTAGTCAGCACTACTAAGGATGAGAGTGGTACTATCATATATGTTGTTGCGAGGTAAAGTAATGCTGCTCTCGTATTCTTTAATAGGATTGCTGAAGCAAATAAAGAAGCATACGTAATGATCTTTACCGTAAGGGGAAGTATGATCCATGAAGAATTAAATAAGGTTCCAATTAAGCTCAACGTTACAAGTAGCGGAAGAAAGGATATCACGAATGAAATAATCTTAGAAATATATAGACATCTTAAATCCTTAAACATATTTATCTCAAAAAGTAATACCCGTTGATCTCGTATTAGGTAAAGGCTAGATGAAAGTGCGTAAAGGGGAAGTAACGTACATTCAAGAGCTAAGGATACATTATGGTATATCGTTGCCTCACTCTCACTAGTCACTATAAAATATAATGCCAATACAATGATGGATATCAAAATGAACGTTAATGGATCGAAAAGGCCGTATCTTACATGCCAGAACGTAGCATACTTAATCTTCTTTACCCAAGACGTACGCATATTTAATACCTCCCATCCTAAAACCGCTAATGATCTTCTTACTGATTAATTTAGTTAAGTCCTCCTCAGAGCATCCATATACGAGAATTTCTAGTCCTAAATCTATTATATTACCATATCCCATCTGCCTTAGGGTTTCTATCACTTTATGCTTCTTTACAAGAGGATATATTCGATAAGCATTTCTAGAGAAAAGTTCGCTTCTTAAGCCAGCCCATTGTACTTTCCCGTTTCTTAATATTATTACGTAATCCGCAAGGGCTTCTGCCTCCTCAGGAACATGCGTAGAGAATATTATCTCACCTCGCCTCTCTATGATATCAACAAGTGCTTTAGCTCTTTGAAAATCTAAGTGAGCAAATGGCTCGTCTATTATTACTAAGCCTTTATGACACGCTAATGAAACCCAGAGACCAAGTATTTGAGCTTGTCCTGAGGAGAGAGCATACAGTTTCTCATTGTAAAATTCATGAATGTTTAATTTCTCAGCTAACTCTCTTCCCTCTCCATCATCTTCCCTCTCTTCAAGTATTAACTCAATTAGATCCTTTACCTTAACGTTAAGTGGAAGACGGGGTTTCTCAAACATAAATGATATGTATCTAACGGCCTTAAACCTATCACGATATGGTTCGAATCCGTTGACCTTCACATAACCTTCAGTAGGATATCTTATTCCCGCTAATATGGTTAGAAATGTGGTTTTTCCGCTTCCATTAGGTCCTAAAATAGCCACGACATTTCCCTCGAAATTTAACGTTACATTTCTTAAGGCCCATATATTCCCAAAACGTTTTCCTAAGTCATATGCCTCAATCCTCATATCTTCCTCACCTTAAGTATCACCAGTATAATAGCTATGGCTACTAATGCATATGATAGTGGGAAGAGTGAGTTGAAATTCCTTATGAATGCCTCCTTAAATGCCTGTTCTGGAAATGAATTTACATACTCTAATAATAAGAACTCTTGTCCATCACCTAGATAATTCTTTGCCTCATTATATATATGGTTAAGGATCGGGAAGTAGCGTCCAAGATCTCTTACTATTATTAATGATATCCTAAATTCTTCACTTGTGATGAACTCAGCAAGCATGTGTCTACTCATCTTGAGGAAACTAAATACAGCAGGCTTATGAAAGTTTAACTCCTCCCTCATCTTCCAAGGAGCAGCGATTATCTGAGAACCATTAATTACAAGTGCACTATACACCTTCGCATAACCTAAATTCTCATCAGGATAAAGACCATTCCTTTTAAAGCCCTCATAAGAAAAGGTAACATATTTCACATTGTCTATAACTGTAATGTTCTCTCCATATTTCGGAAGAATAAGTCTAATGAAGGAACTGTTCTCATAGCTTAACTTAATAGTGGAGTTAAGTATAACCGTGATTTTATCTGCTGTAAAATTGAACTGCTGAGGTCTAAACTTTATGCTAACATATCCCTCCAGCTTGTAGAGCACCAATGTTATCCTTATATCTGTGTCGTCATAATATGTACCGTTGATCATCATCACATAGCCAGTCTTCAGGCGACGTATGAGCTCGGTAAGTAGGATAGCATTATATTTAAACTTCATTCCTTTACTTAATCCATGAGGGAGTGAGGAGTAAGTCATGTAGAAATTTAATATAGGATAAGCTACCAAGAAGAGATCTATCCCTATAAGTAATATTGCAAATAATATGTAATGATCTATTTTCATATCCTTGCTCCTCATGATTGAGATTATGAGTTGTTAACCTCTATATTCTACTATATACTCGTACATAACCCACTCGACAGGTGCATGAGGTCGGCTTTCGTCTATTACTCCATAATACTTATCCTCTTCTTTATGATAAACATAGTACTGGAAGTATACGATGTCATACACTTTATCCACAGGATCCTCTGATACCCATACCACAATCTTATTGTATCCATGTTCGTCATTACCAAGGTAACCTACTTCCCACTCTGCATAATCATAAAGCCTACTAGTAGTAAGACTTGTCGATGTACGTTTAATGGATGCATATGACCACCACGTATCCTTTACCCAATTCTCTGCATACGTGTATGTGCTATCTAGAATAAATACGTCGGCCTCACAGTCGTAGGCGAACGTTATTTTTGAATAGGCACCTCCTGCAAACCATCCAGTAAGAAGTGCATAGAGTTCAAATCCTACTTTTATATACCTATCATACACTACATTTCCCATAGCACCATAACCACTAAAGATTAATAGTAGTGTCATAAGCAATAGCACTAGTAAATTTCTCGTTCTCTTAATATATTTAAGATGCTTCCTCTTAATATATTCAAGATGCTTCCATAGTCTCATTTTCACCCCTTTCATACTCTATAAAGTACTGACATATAAGCCTTTCTATTTTTTCGTTTTAGAATGGTACTATTTTCACTCAGAACTTATACCTACTTTTCTATTATCCTACGCGCTTCTTCAATAGTCCTCCTTATCAACTTTCCGTATGATCCCAAGTAATTCCTTGGATTCAGAAGACCCTTCAGTTCTTTCTCTGTGAAGATCTTTCTGATCTCCTCACTTTCAAGAAGAGCTTCAACTGCACTTTTGCCACTCCCTAGCGCCATCCTATGTACTTTTCTTAATATCTCATGAGCTCTATGTCTAGGCACGCCCTTCTTCACCATTTCTACCATTACTGACTCAAGCATGTTAAAGCCCTTAGTTAAATGTAGATTCCGTTCCATTCTTTCAGGGAAAACCCGTAAGTTACGTAGTACTCTATTCATGCAGTCAAGCATCTCATCTATTATGAGGAATGCATGAGGGATTATTATCCTCTCTGAAGCGCTATTCGTTAGATCCCTCTCATGCCATAATGGTATGTTCTCCAAAGCCGTTATCACTAAGCCCCTAAGAACCTTTGCTAATGCACATATTCTCTCACATGTAACTGGGTTTAGCTTATGTGGCATTGTACTACTTCCCACTCTCTTCTCTACTCCTTCTGCTATCTCAAGTATCTCTGGTCTCATTAACTCCCTTATTTCAATTCCAAGCCTATCTATTTGAGAGCCAAGTATTGCTAATGTGCATATTAGCTCTGCGAAACCATCTCTTGGTGCTATCTGGGTCGATATTAAATGTGGTTTAAGGTTTAATTGACTTAACGTCTCTTTCTCAACAATTAATCCCTTGTCCCTCCACGCAGCCATGGTGCCTACGGCACCAGCGATCTTTCCACGAACCACTCTTTTCTCAAGCTCTTTCAGTCTCTGGTAGCTTCTAGTGAACTCGTATACGTAGTTTGCGAATTTAAATCCAAGTGTTATCGGTAAGGCGTGTTGTCCATGAGTTCGTCCTACCATAATGGTATCCTTATACTTCTCAGAATATTCGATCAGTATTTCTATAAGATGTTTTAACTTCCTCTTTACTATACTTAATGCGTCACGTATCAGAAGAGCCCATGTGGTATCAACTATGTCATAGCTAGTAGCTCCTAAATGTATATAAGCACCGGCCTTTCCTGAGAGTCTTGCTAACTCTATCGTTAGCGCCATTATATCATGTCCTATCTTTCTCTCAAGTTCATCTATTCTTCTAGGATCTACTTCCTGAATAGCTCTTTCCATATCCTTACTAATACCTCTAGGAACGAGACCTGCTCTCTCTAATCCGTAAAGGAGAGCTTTTTCAACCAATGCCATTTTAGAAAGAATATTCTTCCGTGAGAATATCTCCTTCATCTCTTGAGAACCATACCTATACTCTAGAGGGCATATACTCACTTTTTCACCCTATTCTGAATACCTATACGTTAAAGTACATTAAGTACTCGAATGGTGATACCCTAAGGCCTACCTCCTTTGCCTCCTTTCTCTTTAACTCTATGTATATTTCTAAGGTCTCCTTAGGTATGAACGGCAATAAGTACTCCATGTCGCACTCTAGCTCATCCAATGCTTCATCTAAGGATCTTGGTAACGTCCTTATGTCTGTTCCTTCTCCTAGCTCGTATACGTTGGCATCTACTGGATCTCCAGGATCTATTCTCTTATTTATTCCATCAATACCCGCTGCTAGCATTGCGACGAGCGCTAGGTACGGATTACACGATGGATCTGGTGGTCTGTATTCGATGCGCTTACTTGATGCGTCCTCTACGTTATATGCTGGTATCCTTATCGCTGCACTCCTATTAGCCTTACTCCAGACTAAGTGTACGGGTGCCTCGTATCCTGGAACTAATCTCTTATAGGAGTTAACTGTTGGTGCAACTATCGCGCTTAATGATCTACCATGTTCGATAAGACCGCCTATATAATATCTTGCGATCTGACTAAGCATTGCATAATCGTCCTCAGGATCATGGAATATGTTCTCACCCCTTAGTGTGAAGAGGCTCTGATGTACATGCATTCCTGAGCCATTATCTCCATATAATGGCTTTGGCATAAACGTTGCATAGAACCCCATTTTTCGTGCTAAGTTCTTTGCTATATACTTTAGTATTATTATTGCATCACATACTCTAGTTAGCGTATTATGTTCTATATTCACCTCTATTTGACCTGCAGTTGCTACCTCATGATGATGACATATTGCCTTTACTCCATATTTCTCTAGTAGCTCTACTAGCCTATTTCTGTACTCAAACAATATATCGGATGGTGGAGTTCTACAATAGGCACTCTTATGATGTAAGGCATATGGAGACCCACTCCACGGCGCCTCTTCTGAGAGTATCTTCACGTACTGGAACCATGGTTCTATAATTTTTATCTTTACGTCGTTAAATACGAAGAATTCCGGTTCAGGTCCCCAGTATGATATGAGTCCCTTCTCCTTTATGACCTCCTCTGCCCTCTTTGCTAAATACCTTGGATCAACGGGATGTGGTTCACCACTTGGTTTACACACCGAGCAGAAAATATGTGCCTTATCCCCAATCCTTATCGTACTCTGAATATCCGGCTTCAGGTTCATATCGGACCTCTCTATTGATGCAAAACCTGGAACGCTTGATCCATCAAGTTTTGTTATTATTCCGTCTTCCATATCTTTGATGAAGCTCTCTTTGTTAATTGTTACATAACGGAGAGAGCCCATAAGGTCAATGAACCAGAGGTCAACAAATTTGACTCCGCTTAGTATTTTCTCAAGATCTTGCTCTCTTTTACTCATGATCCTTCATCTCACTACAACACACCTCTAAACACTACCATTAATAAAGATTTCGTGTAAAATCAATGATTTTTAACATTATGATGTTTAATAGAGAATGGTAAAGGTAATTAGCGTTAAATTTCCTAATGTTCTAGTGTCTTCGGATACTCAGTCACTATATAATGATATATTGCGTCATCTTAGAGATGAAATACTCGAATTCTGGCTTAAAAGGGCAAGAGACGAGCTTGGATATAAGGTATCATTTGGTGAACGTGGCGATTATAGATATGAGCACTATAAGGGCATAGTCTCACAAGCTAGGATTATATGGGCATTCTTAGAAGCGTATGACTTTCTTAATGATAGACGTTATTTAGAATTTGCATTACATGGCGTACCTTGTCTGCTTAAGTTTTGGGATAAGACGTATAAGGGCTGGTTTTGGAAAATAGACGTACTTGGTTCTCCTTTTGATCCAAGTAAACGTCTATATGGTCAAGCTTTTGCTCTTCTTGCCCTAGCGAAACTTTACGGTATAACAGAAGACGAGAAATATCTTAACTTATACCTCAAGACCCTAGAGGTGATCCATGAGAAATGCCTCTATAAAGACGGTTTCTATCATGAATTCAATAAGAGTTGGAAGCCCTTAAGAGGAGAACCTGAAGGTTGCTGGAATATGAACTCTATAATGCATTTCATGGAAGCTCTCATGGAAGGTACTAATAATGGCATTGGCGAGGCTAAAGATATGCTAAAAGACGTTTTTAAGTTCTTCAAAGATACCTTCATTAGGTCGCCTAATCCTCATCTAGTTGAATATGTCACATTTGAGGGTGATATCCCTAAGGAGCACTATATAGTTAATATAGGTCACAATCTTGAGGTCTCATGGATGTTCTATGAACTAGGTGAGTCTGCTATCTCCAAGTCCTTAGTAGATTTTTCAATAAAGAACGGTTGGGATAACGAACATTATGGCTTCTTCGAGTATCTAATACCCTACCGCAGATTGATTAGCCGAGACAAGGTATGGTGGATCCAAGCTGAAGCTCTCTCCGCCTTATCTACGTTAAATTTGAATGCTCTGCTCTTCAAGCAAATACGTTGGTGCTTAGAAAAACAAGCAGATCATCGTTATGGTGAATGGTATGCTATATGTTTTGCAGATGGTCGTGTGAAGGATCCAACTAAGGGTTCTGAATGGAAAGTATGTTATCATAACGTACGCGGGCTTATAAAAACATTAATTACGTTAAAATCTAAGTTTAAGTAAAAGTTGATTCTTAATGCCACTCCTTTCCAACTAATTTTTCAAAGCTCTCTAGGAATCTCTTCCAATAGTCCTTAGCAGCACTATGTTTGTCCTCACCATACTTATCTAACCACTCCTTCGCTTTCTCATTTCCTGCTTTTGCCTCTTCCTTTACGAAGGTCCAGAATATGTCTACTACTCTTTCTCCCTCCCAGAAGACTGGCTTAGCGCCTGCCTTAACGTCATACTCTATAACCTTAGATAATACCTTTTTGCCGTGTTCTACTAAGTCTACTGACACCTTATATGCCTCGTTTAACAATATATTTGCAAGCTTCTCTCCCCATCCTCTATGGAATCTACATAGGCCCATGTTCTCCGAGAACATCATCTCTCTAAGCGTTCTCTCCATACACATCTGAGCGAACTCCTCTGGTTCAGTGAATGGAGCATGGTATCTAGTGAAGAACGTACCTTGGAATGGTAATGGGACAAGGAATGCTGGATCCCAATACTGGCATGGAGCAATGCATCCCTTCTCGCCTAGGGGTACGTAAACTGCTATATCCTTGAATTTCACTCCAAGTTTCTCCTCCCTTTCCTTGAATTTCTCACTGAGCTCTTTTGCTGCTATACGCATACCCTCTCCTAAGATCTTCGGAATCTCACCCCTTGCAAACGCTATGTTTCTAGCAAGCTTTTCCACTATCCTAGCATTTACTTCAGAGTCCTCTATACTGTAACTATCTATGTCAAATTTCGGTTTTTCATCAACACCGACTTCTTCAGGCATCAATAAGCCTCTATGTAGGCACTCTAATATCCATCCGCATAACGTACCGAACTCTATGGCATCAAATCCCATGGCATCAGCTACATGTACTGCTTTCTCGGCGGCTCTTTGATCGAATATTCCGCAGATTGTTCCTAAAGCTGTATAAACCTCGTAGTCCTTCTTATATTTTTCATAAACCTTCTTACATACTGCAGGACATGGCTCTCCGCATGTCTTGAATGATTTCTTGGCGATTATCTCCTCGTTAAATTGCCTTAGGTAATGCCCTTTAATGAGCTTCTCATATAACTCACTCCTCCTCTCCTTATCGAGGTATATGTTATTCCAGTTGAAGAACAGCGACCTATCTTTAAGCGTAGCATAGTTTACTCCAAATGTTCCACCTGTGCCTACGCTTGGTGAATACCTATACTTTTCAGTAGCATCAAATGCGGCTTTATTCATCGGCTTTCCAAGATGTTTCTCGAAGATCTCATTTACTGCTTTTGTATCCTTTAAGTTAAGTCCAGGGTACTTCCTCCAGTCGTTATCACCACCATATATTACAGCTACTACGCCATGTGCTCTGAATAGTACTGAGCCACCTCCACCTCTTGCCATCCAATCCTCTGCTCCTACATCAAACTCACCATTCCTTATAACGTACGAGAATATCCCTCCCATGTTCGTATTAACTCCAGCAGGTCCGACTACAAGAATTCTAAACTGCATGTATCCTGAATCTGTCCTGTAATAATCCCTGTATTTCTTCAAAAGGTACTTGCTTAAGGCGTAAACTCCTTCCTCTCCATCATAACTCTCATATATTTTCATTAACTCATCTAGCGGTATGGTCTCAAACTTAGTCTCAATGCCCTCTTTAGTGCCCTTAATCATTACTATTACTGGTTCCTCGCTTTTTCCTTCTATTGTTATGAAGTCTAGTCCTACGAATCTAAATGGGTATGCTGCTCCTCCCATTGTGGATATGTATATCCCACCCCATAGTGGCGATCTGAAGACTCCTATTAACCTATGAGTTCCTGGTAGTACTCCTCCTGCTAGCTTTCCCATACCCATGCAGAATACATTATGTTCATCGTAAGGTGGATATTCATAGCTCTTGTACAATTCCATATGGCAATAAAGACCCCAATCAACAGGCCCTATTATATCATCCCTTTCGATTTCCTCGATCTTTGTACTTCTCTTACCCACATCTATAAATGCTACCTTATGCTTCATGCTTTGCGCCCAGTACTTTAGTAAATGTGAGCCTTTATAATCTTAACTAATCGGCGGTATCCTATAGGGCTTTATATGTATTCAAGCTTTAATAGTGCCTCGGCTATTAATACTGCTATGCCAGCCGCACCTCTTATAAGGTTATGTCCTAATGCAATGTACTTAACTCCCCTTGAAAGCGCATGATCTTCCCTAACTCTTCCGACGACTACACTCATTCCTCGCTCAGTTAGGCGATCAAGTCTTGGTTGAGGTCTATTTATTTCCTTTCTCACTACTATTGGCTTTTTAGGCGCACTTGGTAGATTAAGCTCCTGAGGAGGACCTTTGAATTCCTCGAATACTCTTATAACTTCTTCTACATCGACCTCCTTTATGGTCTCAACATGTATTGATTCTAAATGTCCATGGAGTACCGGCACTCTAGTACATGTAGCAGAGACCTTAATGTTAGCTACATGTATACCATCATCAGCCAAGCGCCCTAATATTTTCAAAGTTTCATTTTCGACTTTATATTCCTCATTTCTAATGTACGGTATTATGTTGTCAACTATATCTAATGCAGCAACTCCTGGATATCCCGCACCCGAAATTCCCTGCATGGTAGTTACAAAGACTCTCTTTATTCCAAACTCATCTAGTATAGGCTTTAATGTTAGTGTCAATATGGCCGTTGTACAATTGGGATTCTTTACTATGACCCCCTTCCATCTTCTCTCCTTCTTCTGTAGCTTTATTAACTCTAAGTGATCTAAATTAACTTCTGGATTTATGAGAGGAATATCCTTCTCAAGTCTTAAGGGGCTAGCGTTTGATATAACCGTATAGCCCATCTTCACGAACTCAAGCTCATAACTAAGTGCGAGATCGCTTGGTAATGCAGAGAATAGAATTTCGACATCTTTAGGCACTTCCTCTACTCTTCTCACCTCCATATCTAAAACATGCTCAGGTATTGGAAGTGGAGGGCTCCCCTTCATAACCTCTTTATATTTCTTCCCAGCAGATCTTGGAGAAGCTCCTAAGTAGACTAATTCAAACCATGGATGATCTGCTAAGAAACTTACGAATACCTGACCTACTAATCCAGTAGCTCCAAGTACACCTACCCTTAACTTATCTACCATAAACAACACCTCTCAGAAGGGGTAGTATTTGATCTAAACTCCTATTTGGTAATATGATCTTTATCGTTCCAGGCGAGATCATGAGATCATATACTGTAATTCCTATTTTATCCATGATCTCCCTTAACACTATCTCCATGTTGTTAACCTCATGTGTATTTATTCTAATTAATGCCACTCCTTCTTGTTTATGCATTATTCTAAATGCTCCTAAAGGTGTAGCAAGCTTTTCTATATCTTTCATGTGTTCCTTTTTGACTAAACAAATCAGTGTATCATCCTTTATTATTAGGTCTTCTATCTTACCTTCTTCAATAAAGGTAGATGTAATTAACCCTCTTGGATTCTTAACTCCTATAAATGCGATCAGTCCTAAATCCTTCACTATGGTGATGTCATTTTCATCATACGTAACGTAAGTGCCCTTCAATTTAGCTAAGTTTTCTACAGACGTGAATATAACCTTAGTTGGTCGTCTGATGTACTTCAATGCCTCTGGATGAAGTACTTTCGCTCCATGTATAACAAGCTCTTGAAGCTCTCTAATGGATATCCTATCAAGTACTCTCTTTTTACCATGTAGATTCTCCACTATACCTCCCTCATCTTTAACATATATCAGGTAGTCAGCGCTTAATGCTAGCGCTAATACTGCTGCGGTGACATCTGATGTATTCCTACCCATTGTAGTTATTTTGTGTTGCCCTTTACTCCTACCTATGAATCCTGGAACTATGAGACAATAGCCTCGTTCTAGAATGGGTTTTAAGCACCTTTCAGTTATGCTCTTAACTTCCTTAAATATTACCTTGGCTTCTCCATGTCTATCATCCGTAATTATAGGCCACTCATCGCTTATCGGATCTAAGACCTTGACCTTTATACCATATTTACTAAGCGCGAGAGCTAATAGCCTAGAACTAAGCCTCTCACCCATACTTAGAACTTCATCCACGAACTCACCATATCTACTGATATCTTTAGTTATCCTAGTAACCATATCTAGCAAGTAATCGGTAAATCCCTTAATTGCTGAAACAACTACTACAACTGAAAATCCCTTCCTAATGAGTTCTACTATGGATTCAGCTACCCTATTGAATGAATCAATATCCTTTAATACAGATCCTCCTACCTTAATAACTGCTCTCATCATTACCTCCTGGCAGATATTACTTATAGTATCACTATTATTTATAAATTTAATTACTGTTATTCATAATGAAGCAGATTTGGTAATGCTTTATACCATATATCTAAGAGAAGTATCCGCTATCTGGATAATGTCGCTTAACATAACCGATGCTGTCTCCTTAGGTCCTGCTCCCTTTCCGCTTAAGAATATTCTGTTAACATCCGTCTCTATTAGAACACCATTATATGTTCCATTCACATGAGCTAACTCATGTGTTTTATCTATGAGGATTGGCTTAACAGACATCATAATCTCTTCATCATGGACGCTAGCTATAGCCAAATACTTTACAACTCCTCCTCTACTCAATGCCTTCTCTATATCGTTTAAACTCACTTCTCTAAGACTAATCCTCTCTACGTCATTTACTGTATAATTAGCATTAAAGATGGTGTTAACTACAATTACGATCTTGGCAGCTGGATCCCATCCATCTATGTCTAGAGTAGGATCGGCTTCAAGAATTCCTAACTCTTGGGCCCTTCTCATAGCCTCCTCAAGCGTAATCCTATGCTTATGCATTTCCGTTAATATATAATTCGTTGAGCCATTTAATATCCCCTCAATCTTCCTAACGCGTTGTGCTATTAGTCCGTAACGTAGCATATCAACTAATGGAGTGCCTGCCATAACTGTAGCCTTATATCCTATCATAACATTCTTAGCTCTTGCCTTCTTCATAACTTCTCTAAACCTCAATGCTAAAGGTGCCTTATTTGCAAGAACTACATGAATCCCTCTATCAATAGCAAAAAATGTGTTCTCAACTCCAGGAGCTCCAGTTACATAATCGGTAGGCGTTGCCTCAACTAGCATATCTGCATCAACCTCGTTAAGTACTTCTATAGTAGTCAACCCTGGCTTACCATAGTACTCCACTTTACTCACGCCTCCTCTGGGAGTGTTTAAAAGTTTCATTAGTTCTTCATCTGAAAACCCATTAATATTTACTGCCGCACCTCGGGAGTCTATCACAGCTAATACTGTAGGTATGATTCCGTACCTTCTAGCAACTTCTTCCTTCTTATTCAATATGAGTCGAGTTAATGCACGTCCTACATTTCCAAAACCTGAAATGACTAACTTTACTCTTCTCATTCTCCCTCCTTAACTTCCTTTAATAGCTTTTTAACCTTATCAACAAGCCTATCAACTATGACGTTCACTATGCTCTCCCCTAACTCTCTGGATGCGTACTTCCTTGGATCTTCACCATAGATTCCTTTTGGTTTCTCCTCTTTTTCAATTCTCTCCAAGTGAACCATATTTGGATAAAAATACCAGAATATCGATGTTTCCCACTTAGCTGCATGATCTCCTCTATAGCCCTTATCTTCAGCAAATGCATACTCAGGCACAGCTAATACCTTGGCCTTTCCACCTTTAGCCTTATATTCCTCCACAGCTCTCTCTATAACCTTCAAATGCTCTTTACCGTAATGACCACAAAGTATAACTATAACCTTGAATCCCATATCCTCTAATTGGTTGAGCAGTTCGAAGGCTAGCCTCTTGACTAACTCACTGCTGAACTCTAAAGTATATGGAAATCCGTAAATGCGTAATGTCTGATGACCAATATATAACGGAGGAAAGACAATTCCTCCCGTTCTTTCAGCAGCTCTACAGCATATGGCAAATGCTTTTAATGCATCTTGTCCAAGGGGTAGGTGTTCTCCATGCCATTCCATAGCTCCCCATGGTACATAAACTACTGGATGTCTCCTTATCTCGTCCTCTATCTCCTTAGGGAGTAAGCTCTCCAT
>QMSL01000012.1 GCA_003649665.1 Thermoprotei archaeon
CCGTTAATGTCTGTATATTGGACGCTCACTATAGGTTTGGGACTTGATAAAAGGGACTTTGAGGAATATCTAAGGCGTATTACAGCACTTTCTCCTAAGAGAGTAGTTACTGTGAAGAAGTATGTTAAGGTATTGCAGTCTACATTGGAAGGAATTACTAAGGAATTGGAAAGTTCTGTAATAGTAGTCGGGGAGGATAGAATAGTTAAGGAACTTATCGACTATACGAAGGTATCAAAGGTTAAGCGAGACTACAGTATAACCATGAGGAGGTATCCGATATTACTACCCATAGATGTATTCGATCTCAGCTTGCCAGGTGCTGATGTCCTTCATGTGGCGAAGGGTATTAAGTTAACGAACATAAGAGCAGTTGTGCTAGTTGTCGTAACAGGGAAGACTTTGTTAAGACTTAGGGACGAACTAGGGGATGGAGAAATTCCTTTAATAATCATTACATCTAAGGAGAGAATAAATGAAATAAAGGAGCTTCTAAGGGATGCATATCAGGTGACTGAGTATAGTAAAGATGACCTAATGATGTTCATTAAGTCATTACTTCAATATGTTAAGAGCGAAGGGAAGGTGCCTGCTTTGATCATACCAATTGCTTAAACATGTACATGGAATTTGGTAAGCGATAGTAGCCGAACTTTCTATAGTATTCCCTAACGCCTATACCGGATATTATCAGCATTCTCTTACAATCGTATTCCTCGACTGCTATTCGCTCAGCCTCATTGAGAAGGCGTCTGCCATATCCCTTATGCTGCCATGCAAGTTCCTGTCTCTTTCCCACAGGTACTTGAGGACCGTAGACGTGAAGTTCACGTATTATAGCGGTTTTTGAGTCAACTTCCCATCTATGTGCTTTCTCTGATGGAATTCTCATTCTAATGAAGCCTATTAGGATATCATTCTTCACGTCCTCAAATGATAGGAAGACCTCCATGCCTTCACTTGCTTCATAATCCTCCCTTACTAGTTTTATATAATTCGGATCGGGAACTTTTCCATACTTTATGAATTGGAGTCCAGCCTCCCTAAACCTTATCTCCTTGCACGGTATGTTTCTTTCGATTAGCTCTTTTTCCACGATAGCCCTTATATTTCCTAACATGAGTCCAGCTACTACATGATGTACGGGTATATCGCGTTGAATTCGCATAATCCTTACCCATCGCGGTATGATAGGCATTACCTTAAGAAGGAACTCTATGAACTCATCGTCCGTCATAGCTTTGTACTTCCCCTGCTTCCACATTTCATAAAGTTCAGTTCCAGGTATGACAAGCGTTGGATATATCTTTAACATATCAGGACGGAATCGGGGATCAGAAAAAACCGTCTTAAACATCTCTATGTCTTTATCTAGATCGGATCCAGGAAGACCTGGCATGAGATGATACACTACTTTAAATCCCGCATCCTTTAATATGCGCGTGGCTTCTACGGAATCTCTCACAGTATGTCCTCGCTTTACTCTCTTCAATATATCATCATATATAGTCTGTACCCCTATCTCAACACGAGTTCCGCCAAGTCTTAGCATCCAATCAACATGGTGTTCCTTGCACCAGTCAGGTCTCGTTTCAAAAGTCATTCCAACTACTCTGATCTTAGCATGCTCGTTAGTAATCTGAGCTTCCTCTAGTGAAACATACCCTCTAGGCTTCTCATTTGGAAATCTATTACATGCCTCTATGGCCATTTTAACAAACCATTCCTGGTAATCAAGAGGGAGGGCAGTAAATGTGCCTCCCATGAATATTAACTCTACTTTTGAGGGCTCATGACCCATTGCTACATATTGAAGTAATCTATGTCTTACCTGCTCATAAGGGTCAAAGTTGAACTTAAGTGCTCTAGCTACTGCAGGCGAGTCCTCTAAATAGCTTTGAGGAGTACCATAATCAGGTCCTCCTGGGCAGTAAATACACTTCCCATGTGGACATGGAAATGGCTTCGTCATGACAGCAACAACTACTACTCCCGAAGCACTTCTTACGGGCTTTTTTATTCGTCTAATTTGCATCATGGTTTTCTAGCCACCACGACTAAGTTATCCTTAAATATTTTTCCTCTTTCCCCATAGTATTTCTTTATATCAAATCCAGAGCTACGTATCGTTTTCACTAATCCTCTTAAAGTATATAAATGATAAAAGCGTAGTGCTCTTCTTCCCCAAGGGATTAGCGCATCTCCGATCTCAGATTTAAATGGAGATCTTAACTTCGTCTTCATGGCAGTAATGAATCTCTTTAAATTCCAGATGCTCCATGCGCTGAATACAGCAATGCCAGTACTCTTTAACACACGTAGCATTTCTCGTACAGCCTTCCTCCTCTCGGATTCGAGAGGTATATGATGAATTGTGGCAATACATATGATACCGTCAACGCAAGAATTCTTTAAGGGGATGTAACGTGCGTCACAGACAATTAAATGAGCTCTTTCGTATAGGTTAAGATGTTTTAAATTTCTGAGAGCTATTTTTACCATATTGACAGATATGTCCATGCATACTGCTTCAAATCCCATAGCACAAGCTAATACGCTATGTCTACCGTTTCCACATCCAACGTCTAGAATTATACCTTCCGTTAACCTTCCAAGAACCTCCATAACGCAGGGCCAAGGCCTTCTTCTAGTCCTATTGAAATTAGAAGCAATTTTATCAAATGTCTCCTTAACTTGCCTTAGAGAGAGCAAGAACCATCCGCCTCAGATCGACATATGTCTTTATTAATGCATGAGGAAAGGCTAGTACCGAGAAGACCCTTAAGTAGAGAGGAGAAAGAGCGTCCTTAATCACTTTGACATCACCATAACGTAGGTAGCCATTAACCATTGCCTGAAGAACTTCGCTTAAGTTCTCTAAGCTAAGACCTTGAATGTAATGTGCTGTAAAGAATAGAAGGGTTGCTAGATCCCATGAGTACTTATCGCTGTACTTAGCTTGCTCTAAATCTATGAAGTATACATTATTATCCTCAGCGACAATCATATTAGTTGGATTTGCATCGCCTAACACTATATTATGGTTGTGTACCTTAGCTACTTCTGAGAGTACGTCCTCGATTACTTCAAGTCCTTTACCTGTCTTCAGACTCTCTATTATTACGTCCTTAAACAAACGTCCTTCGATGTGTTCCTCAATTATGAATTTATTCTTAAGGCTTATGTAGTAAACCTTAGGGACTTTGAAATTCTTTTCTTTAAGTTCTCTATTCATGGAATACTCATTTACAAGCCTTCGTTTAGCGCTTGCGTCAAAGTTATAAGCACCAAGCGCCCAAAGGGCAAGAGGAAGCCACTTAAGATCAGTCCATTCATGGTATTTCTTTAGCACGCAGAGCTCATTATCTAAGTTACTCTTGACTAAGTAAGTAGTGTTTATTATACCGCCAAGCCTTCTTATATGCTCATATGGTTGTTCCATAGGGAGAGGAGTTGAAAATGGTATTAAGCCACTATCTGTCTCTAGAAACATATGCCTTTTAGTCATTTCCTCTAGGTCTACGAGGAGGATATTATCTGAGCGAATATTTAATGCTAGAAATGATATCATGTGAAATAATGCCTTTACATCAACCCTTAAGTTAAGCAAACCTAAATAAGGCATAGAACCTAAGAATACTCTAACATATGATGCCTTATGGCTTAAAGCCTTATGACCTAGAGCGAACTTATCATCATATTTTACTTGCTTAAGGTATCCCTCAGAAATAAGAGCATTAAGCGAACCGGCTAATAGATCCTCATCAACATTCATTAAGGATCTTTCAGCAAGTATTTTGAAATAGTTCTTTAAAATTATGAAGAGAGAGCCCTTACGTCTATAATGATCCAAGAGAAAGTACTCTTTAGAGAGGATTATCCTACGGGAGAGCGAGCCATACTCCGATACTAGGAGCTTACTTGATTCTATAGCCCATTTCATTAGAACCTTTTCCTTATAATATCTTAAAAGGTTCTCAGAATGAGAATTCGATGGTTCTAAGGGGATAATATGATCACATACAAGACCGTAGTATTTATCATTATTGATGTCAGCTTCTAGAGATTTCTTGCCTATGGTCATTTCAATGAAATTTCTATTTTCCTGTCTTATCTTAATGCCTTCTCCTTCGGTTATTATTAGGTTCAACGTTGTTCCAGGAATTTCTATTATACCCTTTGCGAGTACTCTCATATTCCGTCTACCTCCCTCTTATATAACTCGTCTAAAATTCCAGCCTTCTTAGCCTTCAATCCCCTTAATATTATGCTTGCTTCTCGACCGTCACGAGCACGTGCGAGACGTTTAGCACGCATGACAATGATTCGTCTTCCACAGTAAGTACAGAGTTTTGTCTTGTTACTAGTAGGAACTGCTAGGTAATTTCCACAATAGGGACATTGTATTATCCAGTATTCCATATATCCTTCCTATAGTCTATAGTAGAAGACATCATTTAGCTTTAACTCTTTCCGATGTAATGCTAACGCACGTCTCATAATTCATAGACCTTATTACGCGTATTATATCTCGTTCAAGACATGCAATACACTTAGCTTCAATCCTGCCATCCTCATATACTGTTAACTGTCCAATGTTTGAGGGGTCGAGGGGAATACCACAGAACTTGCAGAAGAGCTCGCCTTTTGCTAGAACAGGGGGAACATGTTCTAAAGCAAAATCTAAAGAAGATTCATCATATAGGATACGAATACCGTCTCGAGTTTTTAGCGCTACAATTAAGTAATCAGAAAATACTACAGACCATGCCTGGACATCTACTACCTTGACTTTAGTGCTCATTTAGACTCACACTCCCTGAGAGTTAACCGAAAGTATTCTATTACAATTAGTTATTTATTCATAGCGCGCAAAAATAGCCGTGAAAAACTAGGAATAGAGGTTTTACTAACCAGTGTAAGTTAGTACAATGACTTTAGTTCTTTCAGGTAAAGTCTCCTTCGTTACTTCAAAGGAATCTGAATCCAGTGTCTCTACATTATCAAATTGCTTTATAAAGGGCTCTACGCCACTTATTGGTAGACGTAATTTCGCTACCTTATAGTGCATTGGAACCACTATCTTTGGTTTTAATTGTTCAACAACGCTTTTTGCTTCCTTATGATCAATGGTAAATACGCCTCCTACGGGAATAAATAGGACATCTATTTCCTTATCCTTTAGTACATTTAGCTGTTCGTCTTCAAGAAGATGACCTAGATCGCCTAGATGGCAGAAAGCTACGTCATCAACTACGAAGTAGTATATATAGTTTTCACCCCTTATCTCGCCATAAGACTTATCGTGATAGGCCCTTACACCTATTATTTTAACGCCCTTAACCTCCCACTCTCCTTCCTCACTATCTATGACTTTTGTATCCGGTTTGGTAACCAACTCAAGACCGTTGTAATGGTCGTAATGTCCATGGCTTATGAGCACTATGTCGCCCTTAACATTAGGTGGTCTTATGCCTAGATCTTCACCATTATGAGGATCTGTTATCACTACTACGTCCTTTCCATATATTGCAAAACAAGCATGACCTAACCATTGAACCTTTACCATATAGACCACCGTGTACTACTTTTTAACATAGCATTATAAACGTATACTTTTACTTCAATCATTTAAAGAGGAACGTAGTTTACTTACATCGGGAAAACGCTCTACCTTAATGGATTTGACCTCGGTTACCTCAATGAAGGTCCATTTTCTCACTCTTGCTCTTTTCCATCTGACGGCTATTATTGGTTTGAAGCCAAACGCTCTTGCGAACTCTATTAAACGTGCTATCTGCTCTTCGTTTATGTATATCTTATCCTTACTACATTCCTTAACCTGATAAGCACGCTTATCGTTGCCCTTTGCTGCAATAATATCGCATGGTATCTCCCTTGAGCCACTTATTGGAATCCTCACCGCGTAGAAACCCTGTTCTCTAAGCATCTTGACTAGTTCCAATTCAGCTCTATATCCCTTCCTGAATGCCACTTTAGTCACCTCATTACATTACTAAAAGCGACTTCCTCGACATAGCGTATAGGTAACCAATTATGGCTCCAATAAGTATTCCGCCTAGGTGCGCTATGAAATCAACGTTAGCCCATACGGAATTAATGATGAATAGAGCTATTAGGCTAAGTATAGCTTTATGAATACCCTTATCTAATAACTTATAGGAATACATAGTCAATGCAGCTGCTAAGCCTAATATTGATCCAGAAGCTCCAGCACTTACGTATTGTATCTTAAACATATATTGACCTAAAATAAGGCTTAATACATTTCCCATAATTCCTGAGGAGAAAAATGTGATGGTAACCATCTTTGAAGATGAAACCTTTTCAAATGAAGTCCCTACTAGATATAGAAAAAGGACGTTAAACGCTAGATGGAATAGATTTACGTGAACAAAGATAGAGGTTACTATCTGCCAGTACATACCTTGCTCAAGTAGCGGCTTATACTGGCCAAGGAGCATTAATAGAGACGTGCTTATCCTCATTAAGTTCCTACTCATAAGGGCGAGTAACATATACATCACTATGCAGGTTGCTACTAAGATCTTAGTCATTGGCGCCTCATTCATGATATCTCCTCCCAACTACATTAAAATATCTTTTAACAAGGGGATATAAGCCAGATGAAAGTCTATCTAATAGATTATGTAGAAGCCTTGAAATTCACCTTTATAGTCAGAATAGTATACTTCTATTCTTTCAACGTGTGCTGAAGAAGGACCTTGCCTTGCTAACTCGATCAAGCGCTCCACGTTAGGTCTATCGCCCTCAGCTACTATTTCGACACTACCGTCATGCAAGTTCTTAACGTAACCATTTAAGCCTAGATATCTGGCGTGACGTAGTATGAAGTATCTGAAACCCACTCCTTGTACTATGCCATATACTTTAATCTTAACACGAACCTTCTCGCCTTTAGACATAGCAGTCACTATTCTCCAGTTATCTTATAATAATATCTTAAGAGTGTTCTCGTTATTTCCTTAAGAGTGTTCATTACCGTTTGCGGAGGTACATTAAGGACTTCTGATGCAGACTTCCATCCTCTTGCCTGTAGAACCTTAGCTATTAAAACCAATTCCTCAAACTCACTTAGTCTAGGTCTATTGTTTTCATCATTGTAGAAATACGCTAATGCTAGTTCGCGTACACAATCTGCTACACATTCATATGTCATTCCACCCCATGCATAAGAAGTCGCTCTATCGATTTGTGTCTCTGTTAATCTCGGCTGGTAATTCCTGAATATCGGAACTCCCCAAGTTGTTAAAAGGAGACGGGCCACACGTGGCTCAAGGTCATCATATGGATCGGCTAGGGAGTTCAATAATCTCAGCCTAAACTCTCTATTTGCTTTCATTATTATATTACGCACTTCGTCGTTGAGAGGTTTTATTACGAGAACTGTATATTCTCCGCTTACGGGATTCCTATCAGGACTTATGTGAATGGGGATAAACTCGTTTTTTAACCAGAATTTCAGTAGAGGCTCGTTTACTCCAAATCCAGCTCCAACCCATCCGTAATTCCTTCTTACAGCCTCCTTACATATCAAGTCTATGATCATACTACCTAACCCCATGCTCATCGCATTAGGATGTGTTGCGATTCTCACTATACGCCATCCCGCATAATGCGCGAACCTATCATCTCTTAAATGTTTTAGGAATCTGTCAGGGATTATATTTCCATGGATCCAACCCCCTTTCTTTAAGTATTCTATCATGTCCTCAGGTATTGGGCCTTCTTCAGCGAGCTCTACAGCAGTTACTATTTTATTAGATGGAAGCCTTAACGCCCTAATGGTATGATGGGGGGCGTCGGCCATCATTGCAATATCATTGGGCCTATTTCGATAATGCGCTAATATGTATATTCCTACAAATTGTCTTAGTTCATCCTCTCCATCACCTAAGAACCAGCGTTCTATATCTGGGACTATGTAATCGGCTACTCCTTTACTTATGTACTCATAATCTTCCTTGGTAAGTGAGGCTGGTTCTGCATCTAGGAGAAGCGTATCGAAAAGCCAGCGCTCTATTGGATCGTTATCCGCATACCTTATTGGTTCGTGCATTTCATATTCGAAGATTCTCGTATTCTTATCCTCCCGAATTCTCTTAAGAAACCTTATTGAGAATCCTCTTCCTGCTCCCTCATAGCCATGTATTGTAGACGAGAAGATTATCCTATCAAAGCGTTGCCATATCCTATGTAGCATAGGAACTTGTAATCCTGCAGCTTCATCAACGGCTACTATGTCAGGTTTAGAATCAAGTAATTCCAGCGGTCGCATGTATGTTATGACTATGCCACGAGCTTTTATGCGCTCGATTACTCTTCTATGCTCGCTTACGTCAACCCTATATCCCATTACCTCTAATGCACGTCTGGCAAGCATCATTAATGACTGCACATTCTCTAATGCAGGCGCAGTTACACCTATAAATGCACGTCCTTTCGCTTTGCGGATTTTATGAGCAAGAATAGCAAGGCCTATACCTACTGCACAGCTTTTGCCACGGCCTCGATCGGCAGTTATTACAACTATGAGCTTCTCACCTTTTTCAGGTTTTCTAGATAGTTTCTCTATTATTTTGAGGACCTCCACCTGATCTTGAGTGAGTGATAACTTGTAGGCTTTTAGTAATGTCTCTCCCTTTTCTGGAAAGACTAACGTTTTTCGCTTAAATGGAGGAAGAGCTACCTTGCCTGGCTCTTTAATTAGCCTATCACGATCGACATCATAAACAATTATTCCTGGATACTCGAGAATCTTCTTAGTGAATCTTTTCTTAAAAATGTGCCTAACTTCATTAACTGGATGTTGAGGAGTAGAAAGCAATTCCTGAAACTCCGTTATTCGTTTATCCCATTCATCAAACGGAGGAGTTAAAAGTATAGCAAGACCCCCTCCTCTAACTATGCCCATTAGCCTACCTACATCATTGGGTCTTAGATCATTAATTAAATCGAGAACTAAGAGATCATATGTAGTACCTAAAACCTGCTCGCTTTCTGCATAGCTAATGTCCTCGAGATCTAATGTGGGAAAGTCCTTAATTAATGATAAGACGACTTTTAATCGCTCCTTTGCATCTTCATAATTTGGCTTTAGTGCGTAAAGAGCAGAGACCTTTTCTACTTTAAATGCCTTAGCTAATTTTTCCGCAATTCTCCTCAGGACTATTCCCGTCACAAAGCATAACTTAACGTTATCATTCCCCATTAAGACCAACATTCTTCTAGAATTCTGACGAATAGCTTCATCAATACTTCGATCAAGGGATTTCAATACCACAGGGAGCTTACCCTTTTCAAGATTTATTCCAGGATGCTTCATTAGCTACCCCTCATCTCACCTTTATTTCTACTTCATATGTTTTAACCATGGGGGATCATCCTCATGTATCCTTACGTGAAGATATGAGATTGAATCACTCCAGGCATCAAGGGATTGAAGGAAGCTATTGAGCTTAAATATTGGCACTATAGGTAATCCTTCACACATTGATATAGGTTCCTCATGCAATGTCACGATTATAGGATATAAAAAAGCATAACGCCATGAGCTTAAACCATATTTCCTTGGATTGTGTTTTATTACTTCGCCAAAGGCCATTACTCTCTCCTTATGTACGATACTTGCCTTCTTCAATTGGCTTCTCTTGCCTTTACGTAATCCCCAATGTTTGCAGTCTATACAGACTATTCTGGGTTTTTTGAATGCTACAATATCGATTTCATAGCGCCTATTGTTATAGGTAAAGACGACGTTTCTTAAGACATCATATTCGTTCGCCTCAAAGCATAGGGCTGAGAATTGTTCAAAATCACGCCAATCGAGATACCTAGCCACTTTTTCTATGTCAAGACCATGACGTATACCATGAAGAGCTAAAGAGATACGATCATGAATTATTACGAGATTATCGTTAATTACTGTTAATACTCCGCGTTCCTCTAAAGCTTTCAAATTCTCGAGGACGACATGTCTTATGGTATTAGCCTCACGGGAAATATCATCAATTGTAGTCGCTATTGCAGAGCCTCCAGAGAGCTTCAGTAGAGCCTCTACTATATTCCTCATTGTCTCATCCAGAGATCTATTTTGTATTTAAGCTAGACGGTACTTATTGACTACGATTGATACTAGCTATTCCTTAAGACACTATGGATTATCAATAGGAACTTAGAGCTATTTAAGCTACATTTCATACTACGTAGCTATATCCACCTGATGAATGTTGAGATAATGAGAGCTACTATCCCTATAGGTATTGCTTTTTTTAGTGAAAGCCCACATGCGCCATATGCCGTTATTATGAATAGGGCAAGCATCCATATCTGTAATAGGTATGAAAGGAAATTACTGATCAAAGCATAAGGCCATCCAGCATAACTAGATATCGCTGAATTGATAATAGACATAACCTCTTTCATACTCATGCCTGGAGATAGCCCTACTTTAACCGTTACTATGCCACCCTTAGTAGCCATTATAATATTGAAAATCCGTAATATCTCAACTACCGCCTTTATGGTAGCAGTATAACCAATAGCGCTTGCAACGGCTTTTAGAGTAGTGACCCCCTTTAAGAATGATGAAATAAGGTAAATTATGATAGTGATCATAAGCCAACCCATTAAGGTAGTTATGCTCGTCATAGCTAAGGCTAATAATACCCTACGCTTATAAATGCCGCCACCAATTACTCCTATGGTCTCTCCACTTGTAGCATTGTAGTATATTATCCTAACTTTACTTGAGAATATGGTACTAGATAGCGTCATTATAAGTATACACAAGAGTAAAGCGAGAAGTGCGCCAGATAGCTCAGGTTCTCTCGCGATTTCGCTCATAAGCTCGAAAGGAGTATAAATTACCATTGCAATTCTCCTTAAGGCTGTTTTTATCCGGTAGCCAGGGCCACGTGGAATTTCAATAACTATATACTCCTCACTGCTCATAATATCACCTGGGTAAGGATATGGCAGTTAAGTTAAGTCTTTTACGAACTTCTTTAGCAAAGATTGGGGCACAACTACTGCGCGTGGAGTCTACTATGACTATCTTTGGACTACATGAGGTTATGTATTCAAGTAGTTGATTAAAGTCAGCATGATCACTAAATGCCACAATATACTCCTTAGATGCTATCTTTTTCATTGGCTTATTGAATAACCATCCCGAAAGATATATCCTAATGCCACGTCCTTGCCTACGACTCATTATGTGGTCAAAGAATATGTAATGACCATAAGCTTCTATTTCCCTTCCCTCGAGGCTATTTAGCGGCCATATGTCATATATGTTCATCCCATGCCTTCTAACTACCTGAGAGACTAAATACACTCTTTTACTAGCTAGAAAAGGTACTTCAGGGAACTCTTTTCTCAATAGTTCCATAACCTCCTGGAGTTTACCGTGGTAGCCAAGTATAGTAACAGGGCCTACTCTTAGGCTCCTTCTAACGAGATCGAAGAGCGTCTGCTTTATTATTTCGGGTGGTGGACGCACATAGTTAGGCATACCATATGTTGCCTCAGTCACTAATATATCGACATCTAATGGAGGAGTGCCAGGAAGTTTAAAGTCTCCAGTATATCCTATAGTAATACCATCAGGGGATTCAAGAAAGACCTGAGCTGCACCTGGTATGTGTCTAGCCCTTTTGAGTACTATAATGTAGTCGTTTATATTAAAGGGAATATCATAGCTTAAACCTATCTTCCTACGTATTTTAATTCCCTTGAGTACTGTTATTAGATCGAACGTTACAGGAGTTGAGATCACATAACGACAAAATCTAACGCTTTTAGAGAGATCAATTATGTGGTCGGAATGAGCATGAGTAATAACTCTTAAAATAGCATTATGGCTGTGACCATCACATGCTAATATATTGTCCATTACGATAGCTCCATTGGGCATTATCCTTACTCGATTCAACGTTTCCTTAAGTGTCATGAACACTCCCTAAACTACATCTAATAAAATAAATACCATAAGTGCTAATATAACTATGTCTTAGATATCTAACTTGCTTACAGTTTATCGTACCATGAGAATTGAACACATAACTTAAATTCCTATAGAATGCTTATTTCTTAATGATGAAGATAGGATGTGCTTGGCTATATGCTATAACGAAGTATGGCTACCCTCCCAGTATTGAGGACACATTTAACGCAATAAGGGACATGGCTAAGTTAGGCTTTAAATATATTGAGATAGAGGGTTTAGCTTACGATAACTTAAAAGAAGTAATTGAGAGACGAAAGGAAATAAAGGAACTTGCCGACTCCTTAGGGCTTAAGTTCATGAACTTCTGCCCTATAATTCACGATATAGTTAGCGTAGATCCATCTAAAAGCGAAAAAGCACTTAAGTACTTCGAGAAGGCGTGTGAACTAGCAGTATACTTAGGATCTGATATGATACAATTGGATTCATTCACTCCCCCTCTTGAGTTCGTAGGTGAAGTTCCATATAAGGAAGCAATAAGTTTCGGGTTGCAGATAAGAGTGAGAATACCTCCAGAATTCTCCTGGAAGAAGTTCTGGGATAACTTAGTTAACAACTTTAGGAAAGCTGCAAAGATAGCTGCAGACCATGGCTTAAAGTTATTAATGGAGCCTAGAGTAGGCGAAACAGTAAGTAACACAGATGCCATGTTAAGACTAATTGATGCCGTTGGAATGGACAATTTCGGCGCCGTCCTTGATACAGGACATCTACATGCACAGAAGGAGATACTTCCACTTTCAGCCCTTAAGCTAGGTGATAAGCTCTTCTATGTTCACGTATCCGATAATGATGGTAGGGACAACTATCATCTAGGACTAGGTAAGGGAACTATCGATTGGGAAGGACTATTTCTAGTATTGAAGAGAATAGGCTTCAACGGATTTATCGCAATAGACGTAGGTGGAAGTGGTTTTAAGGGGGACATAGATGCAGAAGTCCTTCAAAGTAAGAGATTCTTAGAGGATCTCATGAGAAGACTTGACATACCAGTAGAGTAGCTATCTAGAAAAGGCCTTATAGATATTTTTCCACAGCTTCTCTTCTAGTTCGTCGAGTGCATCATATGCTATCAGGGTTATATTAGGCATACCTCTTATCATCGATGAGATCCTACTTCCTCTCTTATACGTTGCTATAATCTTCTTTCCCCTCATATATGCATACATTATCTCCATACCGACGCCATGACTTGGCTTACTTACATCCGCTATTAGGATATCGGATTTTTCTAATGCTGAGATATCGCGTTTAAACACATCGCTTGGCGTATATACTTTTTCCTCTCCTATCTCTCCTGCCACCCATTTCGATACTACATCAACACCACATCTCTCAACCATACTGACGTATCTCTTATTGAATTCTAGGCTTTCGGCATGAACTATTGGCAACGCAACATACGCTCTTAGGGGTTTTCCTAATAACCTTACGAGTTTACGCAGTGCATCGTTAAAATCCCTTATATCCTCTCCGTAAATCATATTGAGTACATCTGGGAATTCCTTTTTCACTCTTCTATGCATTTCGGGATTGTCATCTATAAAGACCACGTTGCTACTCTTCATATTAAGCTCATTAAGTATCTTTCTTAACATTAACGCCTTATCAGGATGAGGTTCCACTACAATCATATCAAAATAGTCGCGCAAATTGAACATATCTATAAGCCTTAAGACATTGCTTGGTTCGTTCCAGCTTGCGATAGCAATCTTATGCCCCTTTATCTTTAAGTATCTAAGGAATCGTAAGATACCGTTGTTTAGCCTTATTCGTTCACCCCTAGAATCAACAATTTCCTCAGTAGAGATCCTAGTGAAAGGGGGTTTTAATATTGTAGCATCATGATGATTCCATATAGTTCTATCGCAGTCTAATACGATTAGCATCTTCCTAATACCCATTATACATTATCCCTCAACTTAGATCTTAAAAGCTTCTTTATTAGTTGTAACGCTAGTAGGAAATAATGATTGTAGGTAATGATTAGTCAAGAGATAATGAGAGCTTTTTCATGTCAAGAACTTGGTAGGGTTCTATTTCGATATGAGTAAGGAATGGATCATTCCCTATATGGAGTATGTGTAATACATTGTCCTCTTTTATTAAGGGCTCTGGTATGTAAAATTCTCTCTGCGGAGAATCTGTTGAATACCTACCAATGGGTCTCCTATTGAAGAATAATATGCCCTTGCCAGAAAAGCCATCAATTTTAAGCTTAATGGGTATTAAATTGCCTTTGATCCCTTTTATAGTAACTTTACACTCGTACAATCTAATGAGACTTCTCTTTAGCAGATCTGGAATTTTACATTGTTTCTCTACGCCATATATCGCTATGTCTACAAGATCTATCGGTCTTACAAGCCATTCATCGACTTTAGCTAAGTATTTAATGAGCTTAAGCGCTTCTATCCTCAGCTTTTCACTCCAATGCCACCATCGTTCTGCGTAAATCGCAATTACGTTCTTTCCATTTCTTATATATTCACTTATGTCAACGTGAGCCACGGTGTAATCATAACCTCTCACACATCCAAGCTGAATATGTCTAACGAATTTACCATTCACATATATCCAGAAATCACCCTCACCTTTAATTTCAAGAAGTACACCCTTTACCTTCTCTTCAATACTCATGTCAATACTTGTACGGATCCATATTGCCGTCTTTCCCCTTAACTTAATGTCCTTGACTATAGGTATAATACTTTCATCCCATTCGCTATCATCATAACCCTCTTCAGCCTCCTTTGGAACCTCCCTTAACCTAGAGATCTCTATTACATTAGTCTGCATGAGACGAACTTTCTTTATGGGGATATCCTCACGCGCAATAAGATATAGCCCTCCAATTCCATTAAGTATCTTAAGCTCACGTACACTCCTACCAACGCATTCAAGTAAAGCTACTACTTTATTCCTTCCAAGTTTTATATAGTCTGAGGCAGGCATTCTTAATGAGCCTACTATGCGACCAATGTACGTTCCATTTATAATCAAATCGGCTTCGTCAACTACATTTGTTATTAAAATGTCCCTTCCCCAGACGTGAGGAACATTGAAGTTACAGGAGAAGATATATAAGCCATTATCAGTAAAACCAGCTTCCTCCAATCGAGTTTCAGCAGGAATTCTCCCTCCTCTACCAGTCAGTTCCTCTAGATCTAGCTCTCTTACATTCCATTCACTAAAAGTTATTGAAAGCTTAGGTAGCTTCTTACGCCTTAAATGAA
>QMSL01000013.1 GCA_003649665.1 Thermoprotei archaeon
AGTAGACCAATGCCACTCAATATACATCCTAAGGACATGCGTAGGCGTCTATCCATGAGATATCGCTTTATTAGGAGGAAGGTTAGAGATCTTGATGTCATTACTCCAAATAAGGTCAAGGGAATGATGATCTCAGCTAAGCCCCAAAGTATCGCGTGAGAGGGAAAGAATGTAAAGATTATGCTCAAAGGAAAGGAATATATTGAGGCTAAAAGCCACACCTTATTATTCTTTATGCTCCTAATAATGAACGAAAGACTAATTCTATCATTCCTTAGACTTTTCACCTTTACGGCTCTAAATATGGGCAGTCCTGCTAATAAACAACAAACCGACGTGAAGCTACATGGTAAGAACGTGAGAATAGGATCGTGACTAAGACTTAGTCCTGAAAGGAGAGAACCAAGAACCATTCCCGAACTCCACGAGAAAGAGAATAAGGGCACGACATCACTTTGGGATATAAAGGCTTCCGTAAGTATTGCTTCAAGAGGAGGCCACAAAAAACCCCATGCTATCCCCTCAATTATCCTAACGATGAGAATGTCCACAGGAGAATGGACTAAAAACGAATAGCATAATGCTGCAAGTGAGTAAGATGAAAGTGATAAGAAGAACGGAATAGTGGGTGTAGTTATGACTGATATAAGACCTGAAATTAAAGTTCCTATGCAGTAAAGGAGAGCACCTATACTGCCGATTGTACCTATCAGTATTTGAGAAGCGCCTAACCTATATGCGAGATATGGAATCAACGGCAAAGTTACTGCTTGTATAACGGACATGGTAAAACTCACTACCAGTAAGTAATAGGCACGTAACCTAACATTACCGTCGTTTCGAGGTGTAGAGCCATTCATATGAGCACCTCTAAGCTCCATTAAGATGCGTTAAGTAAGACATTAAATAACAATATATATTAATGCCTACCGAGAAGGAGATTTACTTCATAATGGAACGTATTGCAATTCTAGTAAGAACGCATTTTAACAATAACGTGTATACATCCTCGCAAACAGAGACGCGCGTATTTTCTAATTCCTCTTTAGAGATACCATATGCGTTGAGGATGTCATCCAGGCGTGAGTGAAGATCTTCCGCTATGTTAAATACTCTACCGTACTTCCCTATTAATGTTGTTAAAATCGTACGCGCCTTAGAAGGAGATCTACTTAGGACACATAATACGACGTCTTTATCTGATTCCTTAGGAGCGAAGAGAGCTATAGCCTCATGTATTTGCCTCCTTCCGCTAAGATAAAGCATTACTTCAATTGGAAATTTCCTCGCTATATTTCTACCCCTCTTAAATGATAGAAGTGCATGGCGAATAGAAGTAATCAGAGGTAACGTGGAGAATATATAACGGGCTCTTAATACAATTATGTGGACTTGGTTCTTCTTCTCAATGCTCATGATTTCATCAAGAAGCTCATTGACGCTATAATTAATAAGTTTTAGACCCGTTATGGCTACATAATATGTTTCGTCTTCGGCTTTTAAAGTGTACGTCGTTATATTATAATACATAGGTATATTAACACCCATTCTCTAATTATAAGAGCTTGGAGATAAAGATGCAACCCTTTGCAAATATCCCGCCTATACCTTCAAGCAGAGAGATAATGAATGCAGCAGTAAACTATTCATGGAAAGCTGGAGCTAAGACAACGAGAAAAATAAGAGCAATAGTCAGAGTAAGGAGAATCGAGGCACGCAGAATAGAGAGAGCCGGAGAATATGTGAGGAAAAGACTAAGGGAAATAGCTTACGCGTTTCCAGTTATAGACGAATTACATCCCTTTCTATAAGGAGCTCGTTGATGTACTGGTTGGAGTGGATAACTTAAAAAAGGCATTATCAAAGTTAATGTGGGCAATTAGGTTAATAGAAAGGCTTACAAGGGAATATAGATCTCAAGTCATTACGAGCTTTTCATTAGAGGAAGCTGCAGAGATAAGGAGAGAATACTTCGGGAGACTATCGTCCATTTTAAGAAAGATTAGGAAACACCTTGAGTTATTAGAGGACGCAAGGAGGAAGTTGAAGCAGATACCTGACGTAAACCCAGAATTGCCTACAATTGTTATCGCGGCAGCACCAAACGTTGGTAAATCGACTTTAGTTAAGGGGATTTCTAGCGCTAAGCCAGAAATAGCACCCTATCCCTTTACTACGAAGGGACTCATATTAGGACATATAAAGATAAAGGAGGGACTAATGATACAGATATTGGATACGCCGGGGCTTCTTGACAGACCTTTAGAGGATAGAAATGAGATAGAGATGCAAGCGATAATTGCCCTTAGGCATTTAGCAAAGGTCATAGTCTTCATGATAGATCCTACTATGCACTCGGGATTTCCATTAGAGCATCAGCTTAACATACTAAGGGATATAATGAGGCATTTTAAGGATATACCGATAATCATAGCTATAAACAAGATAGATATAGCTAAGAGAGAGGACATAGAGAGAGTGCTAGACGTACTTCCTAAGGGGTTAGAGGTATACATGATTTCAGCTAGTAAGGGGATAGGCGTGGATGAATTACGAGAAAGACTAATAAAGATTGCATTAGGTAGATCTGCTTAAACCTAATCCGTTTACTTCGATCAATGCAGGCTCATTTTCAGAACCCTTTACCCTAAAGTTAACGCCTAGTATCTTTTCTGCGACATGTATGTTAGTTATGGTATGCAATGTTAATTTGGATACTTTTATCCTGGAGGTACCTCTGGCAACCGCCATAAAGGGGATTAACATATCACCCATATGGCTATCGACTGCCGCATTAGGTTCAAGTTCCTTTAATAGGCCTTCTGCAGCTTCTCTTCCGACTACCTCTGCACGTTTACCACGCATTCCTAAAGAATCTGAGCCTATGATAAAGCCCTTATCGCTTATCGCCCATAGGACTATAGCGCTACCAGGACCTAAGTGATAATCACGTTCTGGAGGATACCACTCTATGTCTATCTTTACAACATCAAAGCCAGCTTCCTTTAAAGTATTGACAGCAGCTTTAGCTTGTCTTTCAGCCACATGTTTTGGTAACTTTACAGCGTGAGAGATACCCCGAATCTCTACTACTTTGCCGAAATCTATCGCGACTATAGGCTTTACGTATTCAACAGGTTCTGTATGTGCAGTTACTATCCCACCGCCTCTTGGATAATGGCCCCTTCTATGAAGATTCACGACTACATTATAGCCCATTAACTTCAACCAATGGGTGAGGACAAAGCGTATGTAGTCTATAGGAGGAGCTTTCATTACATCAGTTCCTCCCCTTATTTTGAACGTACATGGGCCTGGAGCGAACATGCTTGCTGGAAGTAATGCTTGAAGGACTAAGGATATACTACCAGCAGTTCCTACGTCAAATTCAAAAGAGCCAGCTCTCCTTGATTTAGGAATGAACTCTATTGTTTGTGACCCTATGGAAAGACCTTTAACCATGGCATTACTTATTGTAGCTACGGCTTTTACTGCGGTTAAATGCTGAGGACGGAGACCGGGATTTGAGCGCTTCGCCCGTATATTAATGACCTTGATCGGCTTCATTATAAGAGCTGAAAGAGCTACAGCTGATCTTAATATCTGACCTCCGCCTTCTCCATAGGATCCGTCGATTAATATGAATCCCATAAAAACGATCCCCTTTAGCTAGAGAGGGTAAGACGTAGTAATTAAATATTTGCTTAAGAATTCAGATAAGGGTAATAATGAGAAAGAAATACCACGTGCTACTATTCGTTGGACTACATGTACTGTTCTTCTCCTTATTAGCGGCATCATTAATATTCCCGTTAGCAAGACTACCTAAGAGTAGAGGTTTTATAGAGAGGCTGTTCTATTCGGGGAGATACTACCTAACATTGAATTTTCTCTTCGTCACAAAGAGTCTTACAATGGTACTAGGAGGCATAGTGTTCAATATAATACCTGGAGTTGGTATGATAGTACTCGTTAATTACATTAGAGAGCTAGGTTCATGGGCATCACACATAGGACTTAGCAACATAAAAGGAATGGCTTTAATATTTGCTAGTATCATGGAATGCGAGGCAAGTATATTGATGTCATACTTAGGATTACAATTAGCAATTAGACTCTTCCTTGAGTTACTATTAAAAAAGACTATGGAACTCGATTTAAGACGTGAATATTTACTTAGCGGACTTGTACTTCTATATATGGCTACGTGTATTGAAATGCTAATCCTAGTATATATGAGGTGACCTGCATTGACCGATTACATGGCAGGCATAGTTGGACCTCCTAATGTCGGAAAGTCTACGTTCTTCGCGGCTTCAACGCTTATAGACGTGAAAATAGCTCCCTACCCGTTTACTACAATTGAGCCAAATGTAGGTGTAGGCTATGTTAGAGTAGAGTGCGTGTGCAAGGAATTCAATGTTAGGGATAATCCTAGAAATTCAATGTGTATTAATGGGTATAGGTTCGTTCCAGTTACGCTTATTGATGTAGCCGGATTAGTACCGGATGCGTGGAAAGGAAGAGGACTAGGCAATCAGTTCTTAGATCATGTCAGGAGAGCAGCAGTACTTTTAATTGTCATCGACGCAAGCGGCACTACAGATGCCGAGGGAAGAAAAGTAAAGCCAGGTACTCATGATCCTAGAGAAGACGTAAAGTTTTTGGAAAGAGAACTTGATATGTGGGTTTATCAAATGCTTAAGGGGGATTGGGATAGAATCGTTAAACAGGTAGAGGTTGCGAAAAAAGATATAAGGGAAGTTCTTACTAGGAGATTGAGCGGGTTAGGAATTACCGTTGATAAAGTAATGGATACCTTAAGATATTGTGATCTTGAGAATAAGAGGATAAGCCTTTGGAACGATGAGGATTTAATGTCGTTCGTTAGGAGACTTAGAGAGGTATCGAAGCCAGGGGTGATAGTGGCTAATAAGGCAGATCTTCCCTACGCTGAGGAGAATATCAAGTTACTTAAGGAAGAGTATGAGCCCAAATATAAGGTAATTCCTACAAGTGCTGAGGCCGAACTTGCTCTAAGGAAGGCAGCAAGAGCGAACCTAATAAAGTATATACCAGGGGATAGTGCCTTCGAGATAGTAGATTCATCAAAGCTCACTGAGAAACAGAAGAAAGCCCTTAAGTACATCGAGGAGAACGTCCTAGAGAAATGGGGAACCACAGGAGTTCAAGACGCTATAAATACTGCTTTCTTAGACGTGCTCGGAATGGTAGTCGTCTTCCCAGTTGAGGACGAAAATAAACTTACAGATCATAGGGGAAACGTTCTTCCGGACGCTTTTCTTATGCCTAAAGGCAGTAAGGTAATAGATTTAGCTAGGAAAATTCATAGTGAGTTAGCTGAAAAATTTATAGCTGCAATAGATGTGCGTACTAAGAGAAGAATCGGCATGGACTATGTCCTTAAAAACAGAGATATCATTAAGATCATCGCTGGAAGGTAGAACATTATGAGGGCA
This sequence comes from Thermoprotei archaeon, assembly GCA_003649665.1. GTDB lineage: Archaea > Thermoproteota > Thermoprotei > QMSL01 > B3-G16 > B3-G16. Next base: position 5,481 of record QMSL01000013.1, read on the forward strand.
ATACGTATTGAGGGCGTTAGCTTTAAATATAGAGGTTCAAGCGAGTGGGCATTAAAGGACGTAGACTTAGAAGTAGAAGAGGGAGAGTATGTGCTCATAACAGGACCAAGCGGATGTGGAAAAACAACGCTTTGTAGATGCATAAATGGATTAATACCACACTTTTATGAGGGGGAGTATAAAGGCGATGTCGTATTATTTGAAGAGATTGAAGTAAGTAAGTATGAGCCGTATCAATTAGCTCCTATCGTTGGTATGGTATTCCAGGATCCCGAATCACAACTATTAATGTCAAGCGTAGAGAGGGAGATAGCCTTCGGATTAGAGAATCTAGGCATTGATAGAGATGAGATGAGACGACGTGTAGAATGGGCATTGAAGCTCTTAGGAATAGAGCACCTAAGGAACAAAGCGCCTTATGAATTATCGGGAGGAGAGCAGCAGAAAGTCGCTATAGCCTCAGTGATAGCAATGCGACCAAGGATTCTAGTTCTAGATGAGCCAACAGCAAACCTTGATCCAGCTAGTTCTCTTGATGTTATAAACGTACTTTCCGATCTCAAAAGGAAATTAAACATAACCATAATAATAGTGGAGCATAGACTTAACTTATTAGCTCCGATAGTAAATAGAGTTGTAGTAATGGATAAGGGCAGGATAATAATAGACGAAAGCCCAGAAGAGGTCTTCTTAAGGAAAGTAGATATGTTAGAGAAAATAGGGGTAGAAGTCCCAAAGACATGCCTTGTGTATAGGAAGCTCTTCGAATTTGAAAATGAAGAGGAGATGAAGCCACCTTTCTCTCCTGAAGATCTCGTTCAGGTGATACTCAATGCCAAGAAGGTTAGCAATAGAAGTTAAGAATCTATGGTTTAAGTATCCTGAGAGCGAGGAGTGGGTTCTTAAAGACATAAATCTTGAAATAGAGGAAGGAGAGATAGTAGCAATAATGGGCGAAAACGGCGCTGGCAAGACTACGTTAATAAAGCATTTCAATGGTCTTCTCAAACCAGTTAAAGGATACGTCAAAGTATTTGGACTTGATACAAGAGAGCATACAGTAGCTGAGTTAGCAAGACGCGTTGGATTAGTGTTCCAAAATCCCGATCACCAGATATTTGCAAGTACAGTACTTGAGGAGACTATGTTTGCGCTAAAGAACTTTGGTTGGGATCTGAAGAAAGCAGAAGAACGTGCTGTAAAGATATTGAAAGAGCTAGGACTTTATAAATACATACATACGTCACCCTTCATGTTAAGTGGAGGAGAGAAAAAGAGACTTACAATAGCCTCAGTTCTTGTATATGATCCGGATATCTTAGTCCTAGACGAACCAACAGTTGGGCAGGATTATGGGCAGAAAAGAAGATTCGCTGAGATTATATATAGAATAAATCGTGAGGGAAAGACAGTAATTGTTGTAACTCATGATGTGGAGTTTGTTGCAGACTATATCGATCACGTGATTGTAATGGCCAAAGGAAAAATTGTAGCTGAGGGAAATAGTACAGAGGTTCTATGTAACGATGAAGTGATGAAAGAGGCCAGGTTATTAATGCCTCAATTAGGCTTAGCAGCGTTGATGCTGAGAAAGCATGTGGAATTTAGGGGTAACTTCCTAAGATTGCCCATATTTATCAAGGAAGTTAGGAGGTGGCTTAACGATGCTTAGAATGTTAAGAGGATTTGAATATTTAAGAGGAGACAGCCCAATTCATAGGCTTGATCCAAGGGTTAAGATAGTGTACTCGATGACTTTCGCAGCTTTATGCTTTATCTCATTAAAGAACACTTTCCTAATAACGCTACTTATCTTAAATATATTAGTATTAATAATAGCTAAGGTAATTAAAAGATGGCTTATGATGCTAAGAGGTTCGCTAATATTTCTGGTAATGATATTTACGCTTAATTTACTATTTCAAGGTCTTGCTAACGTCTGGCTAGCATTAGCATATACCTTAAGGTTCTTAGTATTTATGACTGCTTTCTCAATGCTCTTCTTAACAACTACTCCTGAGGATCTATCCTTAGTTATGGTTAAATTAGGCATACCATATGAATATACGTTGGCATTTACTATGGCCATCAGATTCGTTCCAACGTTAAGTAGAGAACTTCAGATAATAATCGATGCTCAGAGGTCAAGAGGATTAGAGCTTGAGAAAGGAAACTTCTTTGAGAGAATTAGGAAGTATATGCCGATACTAATACCGTTGATAGTACATGAAATAAGAAGAAGTTATTTGCTAGCCGAGGCTATGGAGAGTAGAGGTTTTGGATATACTAGGAATAGGTCATATTACTATGAAATGAGAATTAGGAAGAATGACGTACTTGCCTTACTAGGTATAATATCATTAACGGTAGTCATGGCGTTTCTAGGAAAGAAAGTGATGTGGCCCTTCTGATGACTACTCTATATTTGCATGCCTTGCTCTCATCTCCTCTTCAGTGAGCTCTAATCGTCTCATAAGCTCTGTGACTACGCTATCAAGCAATACCATTGCGCTTATCTCAAACAATGTTCCTAAGGGGGTTAATGGTTCATGTTGACCTAATATTTGACGTACGTAATAATCATGCTCCTTTGCTATTTTAGTCCTTCCAGGAACGAAGACTACAAAATCTGCAATTCTGCCTAAAGGAGAATGCCTATGGCTAGTTACAGCGACTACCTTTGCTCCGACTTTCTTAGCCGTTTTAGCCGCAAGGACAACGGATGCTGTTAAACCAGATCCGGATATCGCAATAACTAAGTCGCCTTTGTTTATTGCTGGAACTATGGTGTCACCATATACGAAGACTTGAAAGCCCATGTGAAGAAGCCTTAATGCAAATGCGCGTCCTACCAAGCCGGAACGACCAGCCCCTATGACTAATACCTTTTTGCCCAGGGCCTTAGTTCTTATCAGTATGTCTATGAAGGTCTCTATCTCCTCCTTGTTTACCATACGTGGTAGCTTATATATGAAGCGAGCTATCTCCAATATCGCATCAACAAAGGACAATCTTCTTCCCCCAGCTTCTGTTGACTCGGCAATATATGATTGCATTTAGTGTAATAAATTTTTAACTAACCTCTAGAGGAGGCAATAATCTCTGATCTTCGACTTAGGATTTCAACCCATGGGTTATCCTTTAGGTATGATGGAAGAGGTGGTAAATTCTTGCCTATTGATGGTCTTAAATCATCTGCATTCATTACTTTAGTGTAAGAAGAAGGCCTATACTCCATTTTATCAAGAGATGCTTGAAGTCGTTCTATGGAATTCTTTAAGGTAGATAGCACATAATTCAGTTCCTTAATGACATTGACTAACTCTTTTATGTAGTTAATGAACTCATACATTTCAGCGCTTGGAATAGCTACAAAGTGAGGCAATACTAAATTAACACCGCCATTTTGCTCCTTTAAGAGGGCGCTATGCCTATATGGGGGGATCGTATGAGGCTTTTCAAGCTCGCCTTTCTCACGTAACCATCGCCTATATTTATATGTTGCCTTATAAACTGTTCGTATCGAACAACCTAAACGTTCTGCTATTTCTCGAGGTCTTAAGCCCTTAAGGTAATATTCTATGATCTGCCGTTCGGTATTGCTGAATTTTATTGATGACATGGCAGTACACCTTAATGATTCGGGAAATAAATTAGGTGATATATAGCTTATAAGGGTAGATGCCGGAACATTTATGTAATATCTTACGAATAGAGTTAAAAATGTAACAAGTGCATGCAAGTACGAAGAGGTGTCAGATAGATGGCTGATAGAGTTAAGTGTCCTAAATGCGGAAAGGAGTTTGAGGCTGAGCCCATCAAGGAGTATAGGTTTAAGAGATGGATAAATAAGGTATATGAGTGCCCATACTGTGGCAACATCTTTAGAATTGGCGTTAGAATTCAGGAGGAGTTCTAGGATACCAAGCTACATAGTAGAACATAGCTAAGCTAATAACTGCCCACTAACTATTATAATTGGGTAATGACGAAGAACGCATTCAATACTGATTAAGTGATGAGGCGGGCAGCATCTGAACCCATAATGGTGAATTCAGTCTTGTGGACTATAGGAATTCATCTAAACTTAATTGTTTTCCTTTATGAGATACGTTTACGCTTAAAATCCTAGATATGAGCGATCCTATCCTTGCGAAATCTTTCTCTAGTATATCTCTCAGGCGAGGATTATAAAGAGCGGCGGCAGGATGATACGTAGGAAATACCAGAACCCTTAAGTTGAATATCGTCACCTCGTACGTATTCCCCCTAACCTTTGATATACCACTGGCTCTTATATTGGCCAGCCCTAATATGTAGGATGTTGAGTGCCTCCCTAAAGTCACTATCAGTTTTGGCTTAAGCAGTTTTATCTCGAAATTTAAGTAAGGGGAACATGCAGTAATCTCAGATGGACGAGGATCTCTATTTCCAGGAGGCCTACATTTCACGACATTAGTTATGTAGACTTCTTCTCTCCTCAAGCCTATGCTTTCTATTAAGGATGTGAGTAATTTTCCGGCAGGACCTACAAATGGCCTTCCCTCTATGTCTTCCTGTCTTCCAGGCGCCTCTCCAATAAACATTATAAATGAATTTAAGTTTCCCTCACCAGGAACGGCATTTGTTCTAGTTCGCCATAGATCGCATTTTCGGCAAGCTAATACATCATTCCTTAATCTCGTGTATAGCTTGAACTTATCCTCATTAGAAGCCACTGTAAGGATCACCGTGAAGTATAAAGTGTAATACATTAATATAGGTATTGGAGTGAATGTTTTTATCGAAGTCCTATACGATTATTATGTAAAACGAGGGGGATGGGAAAATCGTAAGATTTAGGCAAACAAGCGAGATACTCAAGCTAATGAGGGATAAGGAAAGGGTAAGGAATATAGGTACTTTAGCTCATGTAGATCATGGAAAGACGACGCTCTCAGATAACCTATTAATGGCAGCAGGGCTAATTTCCCCTAAGGTAGCAGGTAAGGCGTTGGCACTAGACTATGTTGAAATAGAGCAGTTAAGGCAAATGACTGTTAAGGCTGCTAATATAAGCCTTTATCACGAGTACGAAGGAAAAGGTTATGTTATTAATCTAGTTGATACTCCTGGTCACGTCGACTTCACAGGTCATGTAACAAGGTCACTAAGAGTTATGGATGGAGCCATTGTAGTAGTTGATGCTGTAGAGGGAGTTATGACCCAAACAGAGACCGTGGTACGACAAGCACTTGAGGAGAGGGTGAGACCATTACTTTACATAAATAAAGTGGATCGACTGATAAAGGAGTTGCGATTAAGTCCACAGGAGATTCAAAGGAGATTCATTGAGATAATACGGGACTTTAACAACCTAATCGAACTCTATGGCGAGAAGGAGTTCAAGGCCAAATGGAAAGTAAATCCAGCTAAGGGAATGGTCGCATTCGGCTCTGCGTTACATAAGTGGGGATTTACTATCCCAATAGCTCAAGAGAAGGGACTTAAGTTCGATTATATAATTGATGCCTATGAGCGGGGCTATGTGGAGGATTTAGCAAAGGATTTCCCACTTTATAGAGCGATACTGGATATGGTAATTGAACATATACCTAACCCTGTAGAAGCTCAAAAGTATAGAATACCTAAGATATGGAAAGGCGATCTGAATAGCGAAGTAGGCAAAGCAATGCTTGAGTGCGATGAGGAGGGACCTACAGTTGTTTGTGTATCTAAGATAGTAGTCGATCCTCATGCTGGTTTAGTAGCTACTGGAAGAGTGTTCTCAGGCACTGTTTATGAGGGAGAGGAAGTATATCTTCTCATGGCTAAAAGGAGCGGTAGAGTTCAGCAGGTAAGCCTATATATGGGTCCCTATAGGGAGCCAGTACATGAGATACCAGCTGGTAATATAGTTGCAATGCTTGGTTTGAATGAGGCAAGAGCAGGAGAGACTGTCGTGGATGTAAAGTATAAGGATGTAGTCGCTCCATTTGAGAGATTACAGTACATAAGCGAGCCTGTTGTGACAATGGCAATAGAGCCTGTGAGAAGTCAAGATCTACCTAAGCTGGTCGACGTATTAAGGAAGATGGCAATAGAGGATCCAACATTGAAGATTACAATAAATGAAGAGACGGGAGAGTACTTAATTAGTGGAATGGGCGCACTTCACTTAGAGATAGCCTTATGGGATCTTAAGAGAAGAAGTGGAATTGAAGTAAAGACATCACCACCATTAGTGGTATATAGGGAGAGCATAAAAGCAGCATCACAGGTATTTGAGGGCAAATCACCCAATAAACATAATAAGTTATACATAAGCGTCGAGCCCTTAGATGAGACCACGATTGAATTAATTCAGAAAGGAGAGGTATATGAAGACCAAGACTGGAGGGAGAGAGCTAAGATCTTAAGGGAGAAGGCAGGATGGGATTCTGATGAAGCAAGAGGAATATGGGCGATTGACGAGAACATTAACGTGTTAGTGAACAAGACCTCAGGCGTGCAACACTTACGTGAGGTGAGAGACACCATAATAACTGGATTTAGGTGGGCGATGCGAGAAGGGCCTTTAGCACTAGAACCAGTAAGAGGCGTAAAGGTAGTACTTCATGATGCCATAATACACGAGGATCCAGCACATAGGGGACCAGCACAGATAATACCGGCAACTAGAAGAGCAATATATGCGGGAATGCTTTCAGCAAGACCAATACTCTTAGAGCCGATATTAAGGATAGACATAAAGGTTCCACAAGAGCAACTTAGCGGTGTATTAAGTGTATTGGCAAGGAGGCGTGGAAAGGTAACAAGCATAGAACAACACGGCATGTTAATGCACGTAAGAGGAGAGATACCAGTAAGCGAGACATTCAACCTATCAGATGAAATGAGGAGTGCAACTGCCGGAAAGGCATTCTGGTCAACACAATTCCTAAAATGGGCACCAGTACCCGAGTCATCATTCAAAGAATTAGTATTATCAATAAGGAGAAGGAAGGGATTGCCAGAGGAGATACCAAAGCCAGAAGATTACATAGGACCTTAGGGATAGGGCTCGTATTCAGGGCTGTATAATTGCTTGCCTCTCTTACCAATTACTGTTATAACCACTAACATGGCTACATTAGTGGCTAAGAGGATATAGCGTTTTGTACCATATCTACGATGCTCTATTGGCGCGGATAGAAGAGTATTTTCGGGCAATAGGAGGCTAAGATATGAGCGTAGCGTTTTTATAGGTAATGATTTGACGTAGAATACCTCTAATGAATTCCTCTGAAAGAGGGGAACGAAGACACAACTTCTATGAATCATGCGCTCTATTTCTAATAATGCGGTAGTATTTAACTCCTTAACGAATATTATAGAGTCTAGGTTCTGAACAACACGAGATTGTCTAATATCATTAGGGATTATGGGCATCATATTAGCCGAGGAATTTACAAGTAATGCTACTATTATGGGATTTGATATAATGTAGTATGGAATTTCAATAAGAGCTAAATCAAAGTCATGATATACGTAAACGCACTTGTAAAGTGTATGAGGTGGTAAGAGGATGAGTTTTGTCATGATCCCAGAGGAGTTCAGAGCATGAGCGATATGTTTAGCAGTTGCTTCGATAATAGGATCACCTAAGGGCGCTAAAAACGTTAGATTTATGGGCATGCCATTCCACTCTAGGAACCCGTCATTGTCAAGATCAGTGTAGTTAGACTCCTGCAATAAGGATCTAGCAACGAGAGGGGTGATGACCTTATATGAGATGCCAGCATCCTCATGAGCTTTAACATACTGTGAGAAGGCTCCATATTGAGGACTTATGAGCATTATCGGGATAAAGGTATATACGAGTGTATTCTTACTTACCTTTAATAACTGGTTTTCAACGAATGCGTCCAGTAGAATATAGCTTATGTTATATGCGTCTATCAGTGAGCGAATTATCGAGCGAAGCGTCATGTCACTTAAGGGAGCTTTTTCGTTATTCATTACAACAGCATATATTGCGAGGGTAGGAAGAAAGGCAAAAGCTATGTCATCCCTCAGGAGATTTGAAGCTATAAACTCCTTAGACACAAAACCTATTACGCCTTGTACTTCACCGCGCGAAAATGCCTCAAACGCTGATTCAGAATCAGGATAAGCTACTAGCTCTATCTTATCGTAAATAATACGAGATTTAAGGAAGTAGTAGGGATTCCTTTCTAATACAATTATCTCATTTGGAATCATAAGGTCTATAACATATGGACCAGCAGTGATATTGAAGTAGAGTATATCTTGAATAGATCGGTTGCCAAGGATATCAGATCTGAGGAGAGGAGTTGAGGAGAGAAGTCTTAAGAGATATGGAACTGGCTTCGAAAACTCAACCCTAATAGCCGTGTCGTTGAGAATTGTAATCTTGGATAATGCTTTAAGCATAGAAGACCATGGAGGAATTTTACTAACAAAAGAGATTGTGAATGCAAGATCATTAGCAGTAACCTTAATGCCGTCAGACCATGTTAGGTTGTCCCTGAGGACTAATGTCCATTGTGTGTAATTCTCATTATTTTTCATGCTTGAGAGACTCCATAGGTTGACCATGAAGACATAGTAGAGAGGAGGAGTAGGTTTCGTTATAGTATCGTACACTAGATTGCAGAGTAGCCATTCAAGCCAAGTTCTACAATCAAATGGATTTACCTTATTGAAATAAGGAGGAATGGCGACTCTTAATACCTTTAACTCAGCTAAACTCATAATTTTAGATTGGACTAGAAGTACGCCATAAGGAGTTGCTAGCGTTATGAGTAGTAATAACAGCAAGGATGGACATGATACTACCCTACGTGTTATGGCGATAGTATCAGCCTCCTACAATAGCCAATTTTAATCGCTATATTTAATCTCCTAGTATGAAGAATAAAAATTACGGTGAAGCTCATGAATAGCATCCATCCCCCACCATGGCTTTTGAAGATACTTCAAGTAGAGAATATAGTATGGAACGAACTACCAGAGGAACTACAACTCACGCTTCCCTACTGCCCAATTGAAGTAGCTCAAGAAGTCATTAGATTATATAAGTTAAAGATGGAGGAAATCGAAGACGAAAACGATCTATTAAGAGAGTTAAGTGAGGAACTTGAGAGACTCTTCTGTTCTAATAAGACATGATGAACGCCGAAGCTAACATAAAGTATAACATAACTATCAGTGCTAATGTAAAGTGCATCTATCTTGGAGTAGCTAGACCAGACATAATCCCTATCTCGTTTAATCATGTCTTATATCATTATACTCATATTAACAGAAGGCATCTTCTCATTTACGACTTCCTTCATTATAAGTAACGAAATAGCTTAATAAGAAGATTGGTGCGGCCGCCGGGATTCGAACCCGGGTCACGGGCGTGGAAGGCCCGCTTGAGGCGGTACAGCCGAGTCCTAGTCCAGGCTAGACGACGGCCGCACTAGAGAGTAATCTCTCGATCATACTTTTAAACTTTAATTCAACCTGAT
>QMSL01000014.1 GCA_003649665.1 Thermoprotei archaeon
AAATCTTATCTTCCTCCAAGCGGTCCAGGTATTCGGGTTGATTCTTACCTATATCCGGGGGTAGAGATACCGCCATTCTATGATCCACTAATAGCAAAGTTAATTTCATGGGGTGCTAATAGATCTGAAGCTATTCGTCGCCTTGATCGAGCGTTGTTGGAGTTCCATATAACTGGCGTCAAGACAAACATACCCTTACATCATTCGATACTGAGGGATCCCGAGTTCATAAAGGGCACTTACACAACCCTTACCCTTGAGAAGAAGATACTAGCAAATGTGTCAGAGATACAAACATTGTCACTCCCAATTAAGACTACTGAGAGACCAATTCCATTATCAACAGGATATAGAGTTAATGCATGGAAGCTCTCTGCCAAATTGGCAATGCTTGAGGTGGATTAATGTTAGCGGCCAGACGGAATATACTTCCCATAATATTAATGGGTACACTGTTAACCTCGTTATTAGTTGCAATAAATAGCAACGTCCTTAATAGTCTTGGGAAAGGTCGATCTGAGCATTACCTAATCGTAGGCGTTTATGGCGGTAAATATGTAAACGAAAGCTCCTTACATTTTATCATGAGGGAATTAGAGGATACTTCGATTAGGATAGGTAATGTCACTTGGAGGATTAAGGCATATCTCATAACGGAGTCAGACATTAAGATAAAGTATGATATCGGTATGTTATATGATATCATAATATTGCCTGATGGCGACATGTCGAGTTATGTATCTGCCTTATCTGCTCTTCGTGATGAAGTCTCTAGAACATTACAGCTTGGCGGTGGCTTCATAGGAATAGGCTCTGGTGCCTATGTTGTTACAAGGGATATTGTCTACCCTGGAACGAAGGAATTGAAATATACAGGATGGGGAATAGTCGATGTACGAACGTATGTAGTCACGTATAGCGGTAACGTTACATTAAGGCTAACCAATTATGGGCTAAGCATATTTAATAAGACTACGTCCATATTTAACAAAACATGCGGCTATGTATTTGACATATTCTCTCATGGCCTTCCCTTAGCTATAATAGAGAGCGCTATGAATGCCTCAGGCAATATATCCTTAGTGATAGGCTATCCTATTTCAATCGCATATGAGGGTGATCAATTTCGATCCATTCTGATAGGATATACTGATCTCTCACCTAGGGAATTGATGTACAGTATCGCTTATGTAACCTATTTACTGAATCCATCTCCAAGGGGGATAATCGCAAAGATAAATATCTTGACCCAGCTCATGTATAATGTCACTTTTCCTCTTACTTCTAGCTCCGTAAAGAAGGCGAAGGCATACCTATCTGAAGCAATTGATTGTGTATATGAGGATCCCTATAAGGCGCTTACACTATACTATAGTGCTAAATCAATACTTCGTAAGGACTATCTTCATTGGCTATCATATCAGGAGAGGAAGTATATATTTAAGAGTATCCTCTTTCTCTCTCTTCTTATTGTAACAATAATGTCCTCTCTCCTATTCGTATATATTCAGTACATGAAGAGAAAGCACTTCAAATTAAGAAGGAAAGGTAAGAAAATATGAAAATCACTAAAATTAAGGCTCCTCTCCTCTTCTGGGATATTGAGCATAATGTTCCTCTCCTAGAGAGACCTGAAGAGGGAGAATATATTGTTGTGAAGGCCACTCCTCCAAGAGATGTACGTCCTCTAATGGGCCTTGATGTGGAAATTACTATTAATGCTATAATAAGTGAACTAAAGGATAATAACGTGGTGAAAGTTCTTCTTCCACCTAACGAAGTAGCATTGTTAAACAAGGTGCCTTATGTTGATGCTGGAGACGAGATAATAGTTGAGGGAAGAATCGTAGGACATAGGTTCTACGATCCGATAAGACGAGAATGGCGATTTAAGCCGCTTTATGAAGGCGTAGCCCGTATGGTAAATGACGAAATAGGCAGCTTCGCAATAGTAAATCTCCCCAAATTAACTCGAGGATTTACAGTACATAGAGGAGACATAATTAAAGCTCATTTCGAATACGAGAAAGGTAGATTCGTTGCTGTGAGTACTAAGAACGGTAAATACCATGCAGTAGCGAAGATAGTCCGAGGTCGTAGATTGCATGTGATAAAGGCATGGAAGGCTCGTGATCCGAGGTATATTAATAAGTCGTCTTCTATTAACGACGTAATTAAGGCTAATGAGCATCGATTAAACGTTCTGGTAAGTAAAGCCAAGCTGATAATAAGAGATGCCTTAGAAAGGCATAATGCTGTTCCTGTGATCTCCTTTTCAGGCGGGAAAGATAGCTTAGTAGTCCTCGATATAGCATGTAAAGAACTAGGTATTGATAACGTAATATTTAATGATACTGGCCTTGAACTTCCCGAAACAATAAGAGCTGTTGAGCAAGCTGCAGATCATTATGGAGTCGATATACTCATAGCATCGGCTAATGATAGCTTCTTTAAGGCACTACCCATCATGGGGCCTCCTGCAAGGGATTATCGATGGTGTTGCAAGATATGTAAGCTTAGACCAATCGCAAAGCTCTACAGAACTACTTTTAGAGGCCAAGTAATGAGCATAGTCGGTCAGAGAAAGCTAGAGTCCTTCGCTAGGGCATTTGCACCAATAGTAAGTAGAAGCTTATGGATACCTGAGAACATAGTAGTTGCTCCGATAAACGAATGGACTGCACTTGACGTATGGTTGTACATATTCCGAAAGAAATTAAGACCAAATGTACTATACATGAAGGGCCTAGATAGGATAGGGTGTTGGTTATGTCCAGCATGTGAATTAGCCGAGTACGAAATAGTGAAGAAACTTCACCCTGACTTATGGAATTCATGGGAGAGTTATCTACGTAAATGGGCCAAGAAACATGGAATACCACAGGCATGGGTTGACTATGGTGGATGGCGATGGTTGTCAATACCTGGAGACTTCAAGAGGTTAATGGAGCAACTCAAGGTTAATGTAAAGTCGTTCGACATCCCTAGATATGATCTAAACCTTCACCCACTGGAAGTAAAAGAGAACAAAATACAACTCATAATCAATAATTTTGACCCCAAGCGTTTCCTTAGATTTGTTCCAATATTGAGCAAGAATTTTAAGAGCATGAATAACTCAATAGTAGTATTCATCAACGATCTAAAACTGGAAGTATCTAAGGATATTATAACGATCTCATCACTAAGGGGTTCCATTCCTCAAGAGGATCTCTACATCATACTTAGTGTTATCCTTCGTTCACACCTTTGTGTAGCATGTGGTTTATGTGAGCTATGGTGTCCTAATTCAGCCATTACCCTTAAGGGCAATATGCCATACGTTGATATGGATAAGTGTACCTCATGTCAGATATGTAATGAGAGATGCTTTATATCTCAGAAAATATCAGTGGAAGTAATGAAAAGATATTTCAATGAGACCTCCGGTGATAAGCGTGAAGAGAAGACGTCCTAGGAAGGTTTTCCTAGGAAGGCATCTTATGGTTAAGGGTGAGTATGTAGATGCGATACTACGAGGCGAGAAGACAACAACTGTTAGATTAGGTATAGTTATCCCGAAATATAGGACTATAATAATACATGGTGGCGGTAAGGTAATTGGAAAGGCCATAATCGAAGAGGTAAAACATAAGCGGATACGAGAACTAACAGATGCAGATGCTAAGCTTGATGGCTTTTCAAGTAAAGAGGAACTTTTAAGGGAGTTAAAGAAAGTCTATAAGGATATAGCTCCAAGCGACTACGCTACTATAATAAAATTTAGGCTTATACAGTTAGCCAAAGATACATCCGAGGATCATATGTACTTAGGATTCGATCCCGTTGACATAGCGAGAATTGCTATGCGATATGACTTACCTTTAAGTGAGGATGAATGGAAAATACTAGAGCTAGTATCACGTAGGGGTAGCATAAGGCGAGCAGCACAGGAATTAGGAGGTCTTGAGAAAAGGAGGATAATACGCAGAGTATTACGTAAGGTCACTAAATTACTAGTTGCTAAGGGCGTGATAAAGCCTGAGCGAAAGGAGCATCAGGAGAATGTGGAAAAATCATGAGGTGAATTACTCTTGAGGGATTCCCTTCCCTCTCTATTCAAGGAAAGAGAGATTTTCTCCTCATTAAGGATCCCCAAGGATTTCAAATTTTTAGCAGTACGTTGTGATGGTCGTTGTTTTCACAAGTTAACGGACAAGCTTAATTTTAAGAAACCATATGATATGCGCTTTGCGCAAGCTATGGTCACGACCACTTTAATGGTCTTAAGGGAATGGCGCGATGTAATGCGATTAGCGTATACCTTTTCAGATGAGATAAGCTTCATAATGAGAGCTCCTTTCCCCTTCTCTGGGCGTATTGAAAAATTAGATTCGCTAATAGCAGCAACGACAAGTAGTGCATTTACACTATCATTATTGAGGTTTACTGGTAAGCATGTGCTTGTACAATTTGATGCACGACTAATTCCCCTTCACAATGAGGATGAAGTCATTGATTATCTATATTCAAGGCAATTGGAGGCATGGCGTAACTTCATAAATTCCGTATCCTTCTATCATTTAGTGATAAATAAACACATGGATCCGGAAACTGCCAATAAAAAGTTACTCGGGAAGAAGGTTGTTGAAAGGATTACTCTGCTTAAGTCAAACGGAGTGAAGCTTGAATCAATGCCATTATGGATGAGGCGAGGAATTTTAATTTATATAAGGAAAGTGAAGAAGAGAGGCTATGATCCGATCAGCAAACGGGAAGTGGAGACGTCAAGAAACGTTCCTTTTGTCATTTGGTCTCCTCCTTTATTTAAATCGCCTGAGGGTGAAGTATTGATACGAGCTGCTCTCTCCCAATAAGACATATATCGCCGTAGTTATTAGATATTTTGAATAGTCAAGAACGAGGGGATCTCATTGAAGGAGATCTTCATTAAAGACCTAGATAAACTAAAGGGCAAAGAGGTCACAATCAAAGCATGGGTTCATAACGTCCGATTACTGGGAAAGCTTGCATTCATAGTATTAAGAGACTGTAGCGGCTTGGTACAGGCTGTAGTGAAAAATAATGATGAATTATTAAAGATAGCAAGGGAGTTAAGTTTCGAGGACGTCATTGAGATAAAGGGTGTGATTGCTCCTAGTCGATCTAAGATAGCGCCTGTAGAGATTATAGTTAGCGATATAAGAATATTAAATAAAGCATCTCCTTTACCTCTAGACGTTAGTGGGAAGGTATCTGCTGAGCTTGGAACACGCTTAAGATATCGCGTAATAGACTTAAAGAGACCGGAGAACATAGCGATATTTAAGATACAGGCAGAGCTCATAGATGCCTTCAGGAGGTTTCTGAGGGCAAAAAATTTCATTGAGGTAAGTACCCCTAAGATAGTCGCTACAAGTACTGAAGGAGGGGCTGAACTCTTTGAAGTTAAGTACTTTGAGTATAAGGCTTATCTTGCACAAAGCCCTCAAATCTATAAGCAACTCCTAGTTATAGCGGGATTTGAAAGGGTATTTGAAGTCGGTCATGCGTATAGGGCTGAGAAACATAATACTACTCGTCACTTAAATGAATACATAAGTCTTGATGTGGAGATGGGATTTATAGATAATGAAATGGATTTAATAAGGTTAGAAGAAGATCTAATAAAATATATGCTTGATTCCGTATCAGAGAACTGTAAGACTGAGTTAAGCCTCCTAAATGCCGAAGTGCCTGAGGTTACTGAAATACCAAAGCTCACCTTCCCTGAAGTTGTAGAAATACTCACCGAATATTTCAATTTACCCGAGTATAAGGAAGCAGTAGACTTAGATCAAAGGGGAGAAGAACTCATCTGTAGATATGTTAAAGAGAACTATGACTGCGATTTCGTATTCGTAGATCTATTCCCACTTGAGGGTAGACCATTCTATACAATGCCTTTCAATGAGAAGCTTGGTAGATCCTTCGATTTATTATTCAGAGGCTTAGAAATATCAACCGGCAGTCAGAGGATACATGATTATAATCTTCTAGTAAGCCAAATGCGAGCAAAGGGTCTCAATCCTGAAGATTTCAAGTATTATATTGAGGCATTCAAATACGGAGCTCCTCCTCATGGAGGTTTTGCCATAGGAGCAGAGCGTCTTACAATGAAGTTGCTCGGGCTTAGAAATATACGGGAAGCATCCCTGTTCCCAAGGGATAGATATAGAGTTGTTCCATAGAGCTCTTGCAGGATAATTAATTTAGTCATAAGATATCACCATTCCTACGCACTTAGGCTCCTTTTGATCTCTAAGTACAACTACACCTAGCCATATATCCTCCTTATAGGGCTCTATACATATCGGTCTTCTAAAGCTAAGTATCACTTCATCACCTTTCATTCCCTCTATTCTGCATTGAGCTTGTGCCGTGTGAAAGCATGCTATAAGGGAGCTACCTTCCCTTAACTTCTCCTTCATCCATGATATCTTGACTTCCATCTTTATCGCTCGTTTAGGCGGATGTTCAGGCGAACTTATTACACACCCCCTTTTGATATATTGCCTCCCTATACCTCTAAGTTGTATGCCTATATCCTCTCCGGCTCTTGCCTCATTTATTGCCTTCTGATCCTGCTCTATGCTTACAACAGAGCCCAATTTATAGTTGGGTAAGAGTAGTACCTCATCTCCTATCTTAATCCTCCCACGTGCTATTATGCCATAAGCTATGTTAAGAACGCCGTGAATACCCATTACTGGAAGCCTTAGTCTATCCTGAGGTCTATCGTTCCTAGGGACCTTCTTGATGAACTTTATTATTTCCTCCATCCCCTCCCCATTAGCTACTGAAACTCTCAAGGGGCCTCCTGTTATACTGTCAGATGACATTTTAATCTTATCAGCTTTATTGAGCACTACGAGTCTCTGCCCTATTTTATATAGGCTCATCAATTCCTCATAAAATCTCAAAAGAGTATTGTTTTTAGTACCTTCCTCAAGGACTACTATGACAGCATCTGATGCTAGGAGGGCTGAGACTACATCCGATAGTCCCGTGATAAGTCCTGGAGTATCGAGTATAAGTACCTTCTCTTGATCAATCTTAAGATTTATGAAGTTAAGCCTTAACGTATGTCCCTTCTCTCGATCCTCAAACCTTGTATCAACAAGTAATGAATAGTATAACCTCCTGCCCAGAGCTT
Source organism: Thermoprotei archaeon (assembly GCA_003649665.1). Taxonomy (GTDB): domain Archaea; phylum Thermoproteota; class Thermoprotei; order QMSL01; family B3-G16; genus B3-G16. The sequence continues at coordinate 7,175 of QMSL01000014.1, forward strand.
TTGCATCATTAACAGCATCCTCTATAGCAAGCTCTCCTACTTGTCCTAGATCTACGAGTAGTCTTCCGATTATAGAGGACTTACCGGATGATGGTGGACCTATGAAGGATATTATCTTTTTCCTCATGTAATCACCTTAGGCAACTCGTCCAGAGAAACTTCCCTTTGTAATCTCTCAACCATATCCCTTAATACTATACATCCCCTACTAAGCTCCTTAGGCCCTACTATTATGACGTACCTTATGTTCAACTTATTTGCTCGAAAGAGCGCCTCTCTTAAACTTTCCCCAGCTAAGCACATCTCTGCCTGTATGCCTTCCCTCCTTAATCTTAGCGCTAATAAGAACGCTTCCTTTCTCACTTCTTCTTTTACGGGGACTACTAGTACTCTCCTCACTTTCCTCCTAGGTGGCGTTATTCCCTGTAAGTCCAGAGCTAGTACTAGCCTATCTAGACCAAATGCGAAGCCTGCAGCAGGTACGTTAGGTCCGCCGAACTCGCTAATAAGTCTATCATATCGCCCACCACCACATATCTGACTTTGGGCGCCTAACCTCCTGAAATGTATTTCAAACACAACTCCCGTGTAGTATTCTAGCCCCCTAGCTAATCCTAGATTAACAGTTACCTTATTTATGCCTGCTGATCTCAAAAGATCTACTATGTAGCCTAATCTCTCTAACTCCTTAATTACCTCTTCGCTTTCTTTAAACATATCCATAGCTTTATCTAATACATTTTCGGCATCTCCTTCCAATTGCTCAAGAACTCTCAGTAATATCTTTCCTGCTTGAAGAGGTAGCCTATATATCTTATCCTGAATTCTAATGCCCTCATAACACCATTGTATTATTAACATTTTCTTTAACTCCTCTACCTCCTGTAATACTAACTCCCTTATCTCCTCCGTATGTAACTCATTTAGACGATAAACCCTAGTATCAGGCTTTATCTCACTAATTATATCATGAGCTTTGGAGTATCTAGCCCTTATCCTCCTCTTGCGCTCCTCTATGCTGTATACCATCCTCTTAAGAGCGAGTAGTTCATTCTTATCAAGCTTTTCTCTACTAGAAAGCGTGGTTAATTTATTTATTAGGCTTTGTGTATGGTCGATATCTGAAAGTATTTTGTTTTGTACTTCATAATCTGCATTAAATGTTTCAAGAATCTTTCTGAGTAAGCCTACATCTCCCAATATAAGTTCGTATTCCATGATGCCTATCCTCTTCAGGCATTCTGTGGCAAGTACTATAAGCTCGGCATCTGCATCTGCCTCCTTTGATCCTATAAGCTCTACGCCTGCTTGCCAGAACTCGCGATATCTCCCTGCTTGAGGCTCTTCATATCTAAAGCACCTCCCTATGTAGTATAGCTTTATGGGCTTGAAAGTAAGATTTATCTTCCCCTCTGCTATCATTCTGCATATTGGTGCTGTCATCTCTGGACGTAACGCCATCTCTCCTTCTCCTGTCTCAAATGTAAACATAGTATTCCTTATCTCATCTCCCGATCTTAACGCGAAGAGCTCAAATTTCTCGAAGATTGGGGTCTGTACCTCCTTATAGCCAAATGTCTCAAATGTCTCCCTAAGTACTCCTTCAATGAACCTGTATTTCTCCATATCTTCTGGAAGTAGATCCCTAGTCCCTCTTGGAGCCTTTATTTTCAAGGCAATCCCCTTTAACATCACTATCAAGATTTAATCGAACCTGAACCCGCCTTATTAAGTTATTGCAATGAATTCGAATCCCAATACATTTACAATTGTAATTTTGTAATTTAAAAATGGAATGATGTGACCCCGCGGTTGGCCCTTCTCCATTCTCATCAGGCCCTATGCCTTCGTTAGAGAAGGGCCCATGATATTCAGCGCTCTTTAGTTATATAAACGTTCCCTTAAGTGGAGAACCTTTAAATCTTAAAATTAAGTTCAACTAGATAAGGTGATACCATAAGGCGTGAAATACCGATAAACAAGCCAATTCTGGGAGATGAAGAGATATCTGCTGTAGAGGAGGTATTGAGATCTGGAATATTAACCACCGGTAATCCTAATGGAGGTCCTAAGGTAAGGGAATTTGAACGCATTTTCGCTGAATTTATTGGAGTCAAGCATGCAATTGCCGTGAACTCAGGTACATCTGCTCTCTATGCTGCTTTAATTGCCGCCGGCGTAGGCCCTGGAGACGAAGTAATAGTTCCTTCCTTTACTTTCATAGCTACTGCTAACGTAGTGCTAGCTGTCGGTGCCAAACCTATCTTTGCAGATATAGATTTAAGTACGTATAATATAAGCGTAGAAGAAATTCGGAAGAAGATAACCCCTAGAACTAAGGCCATAATACCCGTACACCTCTACGGTCTTCCAGCAGATATGGATCCAATAATGGAACTTGCAGAGGAACATAATCTAGTTGTGATTGAAGATGCTTGTCAAGCACATGGATCGCTCTATAAAGGAAGGAAAGCCGGCGCTCTTGGCCATATGGCAGCATTTAGTTTCTATCCGAGTAAGATAATAACGACAGGCGAAGGTGGAATGATCACTACTAATGATGATGAACTTGCAGAAAAGTTAAGACGAATAAGAACTCACGGTCAAGTAAAGGGTTACGATAGTGTGATGTTCGGTATGAACCTTCGTATGACTGAGATTAATGCGGCAATAGGAATAGCTCAAATGAAGAAGATAGAGTCATTCTTACAAAGGAGACGAAAGAATGCATTATTAATGACTGAGGAACTCTCCTCTCTGGATGACATGATAGTACTTCCTACAGAGCCTCCTGGATATACTCATAACTGGTATGTATACACAATACGATTAACGAATCCAAGTATAAGAAATAAGCTACAAAGTTACTTACGTAACGAGGGCATTGGCGCAATGGTCTATTATCCCATTCCCCTTCACAAGCTACCCCTATACGAGAGGTTAGGATATTCCAAGATTAGCCTACCTAACAGTGAACTAGCCTCTCAATCCGTATTAAGTTTACCTGTACATCCACTCATGTCTGAAGAAGACGTAATCTACGTGGCGGAGAAAGTTAAGGAAGGCTTAAGAAGGATCTCTTAAGGTATATAGCATGGAGAGACGTGTCTTAATTATTGGCGGATCTACCTTCATAGGCAGTTGGCTTCTGGAAAGGCTTTCGGAGAAGAGGGAATACCGTATTGTAGTATTGGATGAAACGTACCCTGACGTGTACACAACACGTTTTCATTTCATAAAGGGATCACTTCTTGAAAGAGGAAAACTTCGTCAGGCGCTCAATAACGTTGATTATGTTATACACTGTCTAGTCCATAGAGATCCTCTTGAAAATAATTATGATATATTCCTAAAACTTAATATAAAGGGTACTATGAACTTAGTTGAAGAAGCTATACGTCAGAGAATCAACCGTCTAATCTTCATTTCAACATGTGATGTCTACGGTATCCCTACCTCATTACCTGTCGATGAAAATCACCCTCTTAGGCCAATTACTCCATATGCTTCTTCAATGGTAGCAGCCGAAGCATTAATTATGACCTTAAGTGCTAAAGACATAAACTGGCTCATCTTAAGAGCATTTGATGTCTACGGTCCTAGACAAGATCAGAGATGGTTAGTTGACGTAAGGAGAATGTGTGAGGATCTTATTTTAAGTGGTAAAATAGAAGTGTTCGGAAGGGGAGATACTATAAGAGACTTGGTCTATATAGAGGATTTAGTTGAAGCTGTGATTGAACTATTAGAAAGAGATGAAATAGAACAGGCTATCCTTAATGTAGCAAATGGTGAACCTATAATGCTTAAGGACCTTGTTAACCTTTTAATTAAGATTTCAGGTATAGAAGCTAAAATTGTCTTTAAAGAAGAGTTCTCAAAGTTCATGCCCTCTATTTATGCTGAGGTGAGGCAATTACGGAGTATCCTGCCTTGGTTCCCAAGATACAGTCTTCAGGATGGTGTTAGTCGTACTCTTAAATGGGTAAGGATGGTGCTGAGTAAGAAATCATTTCTTAGCTATTAAGAAGGAATCATACTATTACCCAAGGCCTTCCAACGCCCACGTAAATTACGTTTACGGGTATATCACTATAGTCGAATATGTTTCTTCCATCAATTATAACCATTTTCTTCTTACCGCTCATCTCCGCTAGTTCCTTTATGCTTAACTTCTTGTACTCACTATGATCTGTACATACTACTACCACGTCGCTATCCCTAACAACATCAATGAGATTATCCATAAGAGGAACATCCAGTTCCTTGTCCTCTTTTACTAACGGATCGTGAACTACTATGTTCTGTATGCCTCTCGCTTTCAGTTCTCTTACTAGGTCATGTGTAGGGCTAAGTCTACTGTCATCTACATCTCCTCTAAAAGCATCTCCTAGTATCGCGACCTTTACTTCTCCTATCTCAAGGCCTAACTTCTCTATAGCACTCATCACGAGCTTTGCGACGTAAGTTGGCATGCTATCATTTATTTCCCTTGCACACATTGTAAGCCTTAGTCTCATACCGTACTTACGGGCTATATACTCCATGAAATAAGGATAAATAGGTAAGCAAGCACCACCAACTCCAACGCCCGGTAGATGAAGGTTACAATAAGGTTGTGAATTAGCTGCCTTTCTAATTTCCATGAAATCAAGCGCTAACACATGCGCAAGTTTAGCTAGTTCATTTGCTAGGGCTATGTTGACGTCACGATAGATACCCTCGGCTAGCTTCTCAAATTCAGCTGCGGTTGGTCTACTCATTACTATAACTCCCTTCTTCGCTATTACTGAGTAGAGTGCCTTCACTACCTTTGTGCTCTTAGGCCCAATTCCTGCTACTATTTTGGGATATGCCTCCTCTATGTCATAAAGTGCTCTTCCTTCTGAAATTCTCTCAGGACTATACGCCAATCCAAAATCCCTTTCTGTTCTTAAATTACTCACGTTCTCAAGTAATGGCTTTGCAATTTCCTCTGTAGTTCCCGGTGGAACCGACGATTCTATTATGACGATATCTCCTTGTCTTAAGCCCTTACCTATCGTTCTAAGTGCTGCCCTCAATGGATTTAAGTTCAACTCTACTCCATTAATGCCTCTCCTTAGGGTAGTAGAAACAGTGACTATCTTCACATTACTATTTGTTGAAGCCCAGACACCATCCGATGTGACGATGAACGTTTCTTTCTTAATGTATCTCTTAATTATCTCTGGGATTCTTGGTTCATGAAATGGACACTTGCCTTTCCTTAAAAGGCGTACTTTCTCCTCATTTACATCAACACCTATGACTTTGGCACCTGCCCTTAACCAAGCGCATGCTAATGGTAATCCTACCCTTCCTAATCCAAATACTGAGACAATTAACTCACCGTTAATGAGTAGTTTCTTTATACTTCCTTCATCTAGCTCCAACAAATTTATTTCCTTTTTCAAATTAATCACCGACCATTATTATGTGCTTAATGAGGTATCGGGCATTTTGATATAGTATTGCTAATGGGGAATCACATCCCTTTGTATCCTACGATATGCTTATTTTATACTTACTCACGTATCTATATCAAGGTGATGGGTATCTGTACAGATCAAAGATTTACTTATATAATACTGCTAGCAAGCGTCTAGAAGAGTTCATACCTAGAGTGAAGAATGAGGTTAAAATGTATGTATGTGGTCCTACGGTTTACGATGAGACTCACATAGGCCATGCGAGGACATATATTGCTTTTGACATAATCAGACGTTACTTCGAATACCTAGGTTACAAGGTTACCTTTATCCTTAACATAACTGATATAGACGACAAAATAATAAGACGCGCTAATGAGGAGGGTAAGTCATGGAAGGAGATAAGCGAGTATTATACCGAGAGATTTCTTGAAGATATCCGAGCTCTCTACATAAAGGAGGCCTCACACTATCCTAAAGTAACAGAGTTCATTAATGAGATTGTGAATCTAACATCCTTATTGATTGAGAAAGGATACGCATATGAGGTTAATGGTTCAGTATACTTCAATGTAGATAAGATCCCTGATTATGGCTCCCTTTCTGGTCAACGGATAGAAGACTTAATAGCTGGTGCAAGGGTCGCAGTGGATCCAAATAAGAAGAACCCCTTAGACTTCGCGCTTTGGAAGGCGTGGAAACCAAGAGAACCATGGTGGTCCTCTCCATGGGGTCCTGGAAGACCTGGATGGCATATAGAGTGTGTAGTCATGGCCACTAAATACCTAGGAGAGGTATTTGACATACATGGTGGCGGCCAAGATTTAGTTTTCCCCCATCATGAGAATGAACTTGCAATAGCAAAGGCCTGCTTCGGTAAAGAAAGTTTCGCTAGATACTGGCTACATACAGGACTATTAACTATAAAAGGCGAGAAGATGTCAAAATCCCTCCATAACATAATTCCCGTTAGGGATCTGCTCAAGAAATATAGAGCTGAGGCCATACGCTTATACATAGCGTCATCTCATTATCGTAGTCAGCTTGATTTTTCCATAGATGCTTTAGCACAGTACGAGGTAACTCTTGATACTCTTTATGCTGCCCATGATTATCTAGTGTCAGTTATAGGAAAGAATGTATCCAATGCGGAGGAATTACTTGAGCGTGAGGAAGTAGGTAAGGTGGACAAGGAAGTTCTAGAAAATGTGAATGTTCTAAAGAACTCTTTCATCGATGCTATGAATAATGACTTCTCAACGCCAAAAGCTTTATCAATACTTTTAAAGTTCGCTAGATACATAACTTCGGTACTCTCAGAATACGAGGAACTCTCACGTACAACTATCTTAAAACTATATATTGAATACCTAAAAATGGCTGAGGTCTTTGGAGTACTAAATGAACGAAAGCCTCCTGTGGACGTAGAGAAGTTATTCTATGAGCTTCTGTCTCTGGTAATAGAACTCAGGAATTATTTCAGAAAACAGAAGATGTGGAGTATTGCCGATAATATAAGGGATAAGCTGGGAGCTTTGGGCATACTAATAAATGATACAAAATATAGAACGCTATGGAGGTGGAGGAGGAAATGATGCAGGTATTTAAGGGACCAATGATAGATGTCTACCTCCTCCCAGGCTCTATGACCATAGAATTTAAACATAGAACAATTCTTGAGGGTAATCCCTATTTTTCAGCACATGCCTTCATTGTAATAGAATATGATGATATAGAAGACGTTTATCTTGAAAATGATATCCTAGTACTCAAATTGAATGATGGAAGTAAGGTTAAGTTAGAAGTTAATAATGTTAAAAATTTATACGAACATATTAAGAGGATAGTTGAGAGCATTAGAGAATAGTTCCTTTAAGATGGCTTAGGTCCCGCTTCCGATACATCTACTAGTGTTATTGCCTGTACTGGGCAGTTCTGTACACAAGACTCGCATTCAGTACATGCCTCTGGATGTGCAACCCATGCTTTTCCATCCTTAATCTCGAAGACATTAGGTGATGCTGGACAGACGCTGTAACAAACTGCACAGCCTATACACTTCTCATGATCAACCTTAGGCGCTCTCTTCGCCATGGCTAACACCAGGCATTATTTTTATTATAAACTCTATTTAAGC
>QMSL01000015.1 GCA_003649665.1 Thermoprotei archaeon
ATCACAGACCTTAACGAATCGTGAATATCAGCTATTAAGGGATGCATCAATAGCAGTAGCTAAAGCTATAGGTATAATCGGAGAGTGCAATGTTCAATTAGCCCTAGATCCAAGGTCTGAGACTTTTTATGTAATAGAGACTAATCCGAGAATGTCAAGATCATCAGCATTAGCAAGTAAGGCTACGGGCTATCCATTAGCCTATATAGCTGCAAAACTAGCGCTGGGCTATACCCTTCCAGAATTAATTAATAAGGTCACTGGCATAACGTCTGCTCACTTTGAGCCTGCCCTAGATTACGTAGTAGTTAAAATGCCTAGGTGGGATTTCAATAAGTTCCCTGGTTCCATAAAGGTAATAGGAACTGAAATGCGTAGCATAGGCGAAGTAATGGCCATAGGTAGGTGTTTTGAAGAAGCTCTCCAAAAGGCAATAAGGATGTTAGATATAGGCAAAGAAGGCTTAGTGGCAAATCCAAACGATAGTGATGACCTTTCCTTGGAAGAATTAAGAGAAAAACTAAGAGTACCTAGACCGGATAGGATATTCATAATAGCGAAGGCGATAAAGGCAGGCATGTCAATAAATGAGATCTACGAGTTAACAGGTATAGATCCATGGTACTTACATAAAATTGAAAACATAGTCTTAATGGAACGTAAGCTCAGGAAGGTGGGGAAATTAACTGATAGAGCAGATATTGTTAGACTCATAAAAGAGGCAAAAAGACTTGGTTTTTCGGACAAACAGATAGCCTTGTGCTTGGGAACTACCGAGGATGAAGTACGGCGCTTTAGGAAGAAACATGGGATATTACCCGTAGTAAAACAAATAGATACCCTAGCTGCTGAATGGCCAGCTAGAACGAATTACCTATACTTAACCTATGGTGGTGACTCAGACGATATAGACCTCTCTAAGAAGAAGCGTAAGGTGTTAATCCTAGGCGCTGGTGTCTTTAGAATAGGCGTTTCGGTAGAGTTCGATTGGTGCGTAGTCCAGCTCTCATGGGCCTTGAGGAAGAGAGGTATAGATGAAGTAATAGTTCTCAATTACAATCCTGAAACTGTATCAACAGATTGGGATGTAAACGATAAGCTCTACTTTGATGAGATAACTTTAGAACGAGTTCTTGACATATATGAAAAGGAAAAACCCATTGGCGTAATAGCTTGTGTTGGCGGACAGATATCTAATAACTTAGCCCCCCTCCTTGAGAAACGAGGTGTAAAAATACTTGGATCAAGTGGAAAAGCTGTTGATATGGCAGAGGATAGACGGAAGTTCAGCGCTCTTCTCGATAAACTCGGAATACCTCAACCGCCTTGGATAGAATGCAAGGATCCGAGGGAAGTAAGGGAATTCTGCTCAAAAATAGGCTTCCCCGTCATTATCAGACCTTCTTATGTATTATCTGGCGTGGCAATGAGAGTGATCAGAAGTGAGAAGGAACTGGAGAAGTACTTAGATGAAATAATGAGGAATCCCGATATAAGAAAGCTTGTGGTAAGTAAGTTCATGGAGAATGCAAGAGAAGTGGAAGTGGATTGTGTCTCTGACGGTAAAAGAGTTCTTATAGGCGCTGTCATAGAACATATAGAGCGTGCTGGAGTTCATTCCGGTGACTCTACAATGGTCATTCCCCCATTTACATTGGACAAAGAAGTGATAGATAAGATCAAGAGATATACATATATGATATGTACGGCCCTAGGAGCAAGGGGACCCGTTAATATCCAGTATGTAGTCAAGAACGGTAAAGTCTACGTCATAGAATGCAATCTAAGAGCCTCTCGTTCTATGCCCTTTGTTTCTAAGGTTAAGGGTGTTAACCTAATGGAGCATGTAGCAGATGTAATACTCTACGGCAGATTAAACATTCCTGAAGACATATACGAACCTGAGGTGAGCCATTGGGGAATTAAGACACCTCAATTCTCATGGACTAGAATAAGAGGAGCTTATCCATCATTAGACGTTGAAATGAGATCTACAGGTGAGGTTGCCTCTCTTGGAATTAACTTCTATGACGCCTTAATTAAGTCATGGCTCTCCGCACCTCCAAATAATATTCCTCCAAAGGGAAGTATTATCCTCATATTAGTTAATGACGACCTAATTAATGATGATATAGCGAAGATTAATGAGATAGTAAAGGATCTTGCTAACCTATCCTATAAGCCAAGAATAATACATCCCGAACTTCTTGAGAACGGCGTTTCCATTGATGAGTATGTAGCACTTATAAAGGAAGGGAAAGTAGGACTGGTGATAGCTATAAATACTCAGAACGATAACGGCTTTAAATGGGATTATCCCATTAGGCGAGCTTGTGCCGACTTCTTAGTCCCACTCGTTCTTGACGTAGATTTAGCTTATCACTTAGTTAAAGCGTTTAATTACTACCTATCAGGTCAGAAGATTACTATAATGTCTTTAGATGAATACTACCGAGGTGTTTTCAATGGATGAGAGAATGAAGGCTATCTTAATACTAGAAGACGGGACCATATTTAGGGGATTAGGCTTTGGGTATCCAAGAACTGTTATAGGTGAAGTAGTATTTACCACAGGAATGGTAGGATACACCGAAGCTCTTACAGATCCTTCATTTAAGGGCCAGATCCTTTGCTTCACCTACCCTCTAATAGGAAACTATGGAGTCCCACCATACGATATGGTTGATGAGTACGGCTTCCCTCTTCATTTTGAGTCTGTAGGTATAAAGGTAGAGGGAGTGATAGTTCATGAGGCATGTCCTAAGCCAAGTCATTGGAGTTCGGTTAAAAGTATAGACGAATGGTTAAGAGAGGAGAAAGTCCCTGGTATTTATGGTATCGATACTAGAAGACTTGTAATGAAGTTAAGAACACAGGGCGTTATGATGGGCATATTAAGCGTATATGACGTGGATGAGGAAATTGATGTAAGCGGTTTATTTTCAAAACTAAGGGAATCCACTAGATATGGTGAAATCAACTTTATCAAGGAGGTCTCCGTGCGGAAACCAATATTTTATAACTCAAAGACCCCTAGGGTAAGAGGTTTAGTAGCGATAATTGATTGTGGGATAAAGCTAAGCATTATTCGTTCAATTCTTAGGAGAGGATACGATGTAGCGCTTCTCCCCTATAACGTACGCGCGGAGTATATTATGGACTTAAAACCATCTGGTGTAGTAATAAGTAATGGCCCAGGCAACCCAAAGCTTTGCAAAGAGACCATAAAGACAACAAAAGCCCTCATAGAATACGGTATACCAATGTTAGGCATATGCCTAGGCCACCAAATAATATCCCTGGCATTAGGTGCCGAAACATACAAACTCCCTTACGGTCATAGAGGTCAGAACAAGCCTTGCGTAGACCTAAGAACTGGTATGTGTTATGTAACATCTCAAAATCACGGTTATGCTGTAGATAAAAACACGCTAAAAGGCACAGGACTTAAACTATGGTTCATTAATGCAGATGATAAAACCGTAGAAGGAGTCATTAATGAAAGAAGAAGAATACTTGGTGTCCAATTCCATCCTGAGGCTTCACCCGGGCCAAATGACACAGCTTGGGTCTTCGATTATTTCGTAAAAATAATGGAAAGTACCAATAAGAGTTAGCCCTTGATAGCGTATATGAATGCCTGAACCTCAAGTCCTAAGTCAATCAATACAACGTCCCATTCTAGCTCCTCGAGAATATCCATTATCTCCCCCGGTTCTACGACGTTTTTATGAACCTCTATGATAAGCCTCTTTATATTATCACCCCTTAATATGTTCTTACATGAGCGGAGAAGAACCTCTTCATATCCTTCAACATCAATCTTTACGAGATCTATCCTGTGAAGTTTGTATGTCTCAAGTACCCTTCTCAAGGTCACAACTCTCACTTTTAAAGCCTTGATATATTCTCCACTCATATCTAACACGTACTCTCTCAGTAATGAGGAATTTAGATAATCACGCGGTATGTATAAAATGCTCTCTCCATTTTTAGCTCCAATTGCATAGTCATGAACTACTGCATTCCTCAACATGTTTATCTCAACGTTCATACGTGCTATTTTATACGCTAGCGGATTTGGTTCAAATCCTATTACAATCCCGTTCTCTCCGATAAATCTTGATACTTTAAGAAGCCACAATCCTATGAAACAACCAATATCGATAACTTTCCAGCCCCTCTTAGGTATGAAGTTCTTGACTAACTCGTAGTCCCTATACCAAAATATATGAAGTACATTCCTCCATACAGCATCAATAACAGTAACTGGTATATAGGCCCTTAAATTATAAGGAAGTTTGATTTCTAATACTTGCCTCCATTTCCATGGAATAAATCGCGCTAAAGTTAACTTAAAGCATGTGCTTAAAGGCAAGGATTTGAACGAACATGCTATCTGCTTAATTAGATTCTCCTCTAATAACGACACAGTTAAGAGGGATACTTATCAATATTAAGTTTATCTTCTTCTCTCATCTCCTAGGATAAGCATAAATAATAAAGCTATGAGACTTATTACTGCCATTCCATAGAATACTAATGAGGCATCGTAATGAGACCATAAAATCCCAGCTAAAGAGGGTCCTATTATGAACCCTACCCTAATTGAAGTTTGCCTTAACGTTATTACGACACTTCTTATATCTTTTGATGATATACGTACTATGTAGGATATTGAAGACGGCCACGTAGCACTCCATGTTCCTATGAGCGTCATGTAAAGTATCCCTAATAACGCTACATTATCCACATGTGGCCATATAAATAATATTAGTGGAATTGGAAGCGTAAAGAGAACCATTGCCTTTTTATATCCTATTCTATCACCCAACATTCCACTAGGTACCTGAGTAATCATTGTCGCAAGTCCTAGACCTATTGATGAAAAGAACCCTATTTGCGATTTAGTAAGCGAGAATTCTTCATCTAGGTATATCGGTAATATGGGATCAAGCATTCCTCTTGATGTTGATAAAATCCCATATGCAAGTAAGAATATGATTACGTCTCTAGTGACTCTAAACATTTTTAACGAAAAAGATCTTATTTTTCTCCTCATGTTTTCTCCTTTCCTTAACATCAAGCTTGGCACCATAAAGAAAAGCGCCGTTATGGCCTCAGAGCTATATAAGGCTTTCCATCCCCATCTTTCTGCTAGAATTCCACCGAGTATTGGCCCTATAAGTCCTCCAATGGGCCATGAAAGATTCATTACCCCATATGTAATTCCCATTTTCCTTTCTTTGGACATATTTGCTATCATGAGCATTCTTATAGGTATAAATATTGCAAAAGCACTAGAACTTAGTACTAGGAATGGTATAGCCTCCCTCCACGTCCTCACATAACCGAGGAAGATGCCTGAGATAACTAGGAGGAAGAAGCACATGCTTATGACTGTTCCAGGATCTATAAGATCTGATATAAGACCAAAGATAAACATAAATGCGGTAGATATAGCACTAGTAAGCGAAAATACATATCCTATATCGCTTACAGAGGCTCCTAAATCGGCTAGATAGAGCGATTGAAGGCTCATTATCATATTGATACATATCGCAATACCCACATTTGCTATGAAGAGTAGCTTTAACCTCCTTCTGGAGTCTTCATCCATAGTGGTCTTATGAAAGAAGAGAATTCCTCCTTTTAAGCTTATAGCATTAGCAAAAACTATATTATATTCATAACCATGACTTTTACCGTGCTTGAGAATGATAAAAATTCCTATATTGTTTCGTACTCAAGTATTTCTAGTTTGAAATCCCACTTGTCAAAGTAAAGATTTCCTCCACTCCATTCAACTTCACCTCGCTGGTTATCAACTGAGTCAGATCGGAAGTATCTCTTAGGGGGATCGAACTGTACCATTATATCTCCATTAGCGACCATTCTGAAGTTATCTATATTGCCGAAGTAGAAGTACTTCCTATCCTCTGGCATGCTTCCTCCTATTGAAGGATCCACATAGAGCCAGCCGTATGGTTCTACATAGAACTGCGCCCAATCATGTGGACTTGGACTAATTGGATTCATGTACCAACTCGATTGCCATCTAGCTGGAACACCTACAATCCTACACAACGTGATGAACAGTAGTGCCTGCATTCCACAATCGCCTCTCCTATTTTTGGCAACGTACTCTGGAATATTGTCGTAAAGCGCATATTCATATGGCAAGTTGTACGTAATGTTCTTGACAATCCACTTATATATCTTCTGCGCCTTAATGTAGGGGTTTCTCTCATCACCGACTATCTCCTTTGCTAAACTCTCTAAGTAAGGTGTAAACTCTATATGAGGTGGTTGTTCCGCGGTATACCTTACATAGAGATCGCTATTCTCATCATATGGCTCAATTCTAGATGGATCAACTCTAACGAAGAACCCCTTACATACATATTCGTACTCTATCCATACCTCTGCTCCGCTCTTAGTGGCATACACTTCGAAATATGCCGTCCTCTGTAGCGCTTCCTCATGTGCGATGTATGGTCTCGAAGGACTGTATCCTAGAATTCTTATATTTGACTGCAATTCGCATTTCCTTGGTATTGGAATCCAAATCCTTACTCTCTCTCCATCTGGAACAGCGCCTGCTCTCAACTTTATGGTATGTCTAACCTTAAATCTTACTGGCATCACATATCCTTCCTTTTCCTTACCTAGCTCGATTATCCTATCCTGTTGCTCATAGAGTTTTCTCCTAGCCCTTTCTCGCTTTTCATCTCTCTTTGTCCTTCTCTTCTCCCATTCCTTGTTAAGCTTAAAGAAGTTGAACACGAAGAACTTAAAGAAGCGTACTTCTCCATCTATGATCCTGTAATCGAATTTCCCTGCATTCATAAGGCTTTTGAATTCCTCTCGAGTTATATCAGGTACTTCCTCTTTGAATTTCTTAAAGGCCTCCTCCACAGTTAGATTGTATTCTCCTCTGAGCACGTTTATCCTAAAAAGTTCGTATTCTAGGCGTTCTCTCCTTTCTGGATCTCTTATTCTCTTTAGCGCTACCTTAATGGCCTCCTCTGCTTCCTTGAGCTTTCCACTATCTACTAACTCCCTTATACTATCTGGTATTGGTTGCTTAAGGAATGCAATTATACTCATTGGTATCCCTGCGAATAATCAGAGTGTAAAACTAATTATATACTTTTTGGGAGATGGAAAAATATTTTATTCCAAGAATGTTGGAATCTTGTTAAACTCTTCTTTTACTATCTTTACTGCTAGCTTAGGCTGCCTAGTCCTTGTGAAGAGACCCTTTCTATTGAGAATTACCCTACGTGCGCTTTGCGGAGTCCTGAAATCTGCGAAATTCCATATATGCATTCCTATTATGTACTCCTTCCGTTTTAGCATTTCTATATACTTTCTTATGAATTCTGCCTGGTACTCTTCACTCCACATGACGGGTGGATCGTGATGGAATCCACTCACTGCACCCGCTCCGAATTCAGTTATAAGAATCGGTTTATCAGGATACATTTCGTGTACTTTATCAAGGATCCTCTCTGCTTCTCGAACTCCCTCATCTATTTCACCAGGATATTTATACCAGCCTAAGTATATATTGAGGCTTATTACGTCAACAGCCTCTAGGGCCTTATCCTCAGTGTGGAACATAGATGCAAAAGTCACTGGTCTTGTAGGATCTAGTTTCTTAACGTGATCACAGAGCTCTTTTATGAAGTCGTATGCTGTTTCAACATTGCTTCTAGGTTCATTTGCTACACTATACATTATTACCGAGGGCCTATTCTTATGCTGTTTGATCATCTCTTCAATCATCCTCTTGACTTTCTCTATATATTCTCGATCAGTAAAGTGTTCCTCTCTTGCACCCACCATTGGCGATTCTAGTATTACAAGGAATCCAAGTTTATCTGCTAGATCCAAGTGAGCATTACTATATGGATAATGTGATGTCCTAAACGAGTTCATACCTAATTCCTTCATTAAATAGAAGTCCCTTATGAGTACTGCTCCCGGTAGGTACTTCCCGGTTACTGGGAAATCTTCGTGCCTTCCAACACCTTTAAGGAATATAGGTCTATCATTGAGATATAATCTCCCATTCCTTACTGCAACGCTTCTAAATCCTATATTCTCCTCAACCATATCCTTTACTTCGTTATCCTTAATTAGCGATGCCCTCAAGGTATATAGATTAGGTTCCTCTGGACTCCATGGCTTAACTCCACTAACGTGATCATCAATTGTAGCCTTTCCTTTTTTCACCTCCACGCTCTTTGAATATACTTCACGTCCCTCATCATCAACTAGAGTTAGCTTTACGATCAGCCTTCCTTCTCCAACAACTGTTATGTCAACTTTCAACAGTCCTTTATGATCGGTGATTACGGTTAGATCCTCGATATAATCGGGGTTTGTAAATTCAACGTAAACGGGTCTAAATATTCCGCCGTAATGGAAGAAGTCAAAATAGGTATTGTTCATTCCCTCTCCAGGTGGTACATTCTTCTTAGTTAAGGTATTATCGACCTCCACTATTAACTTATTATAATCGCCGAATTTTACTGCCTTATCGGCATTTAACTTAAACTGTGTGAAAGCTCCTTCATGCTCTCCTAAGAACTCTCCATTGAGCCATACCTTAGCCTTATAGCTAACGCCCTCAAAGGTTAGCCAAACTCTCATGCCATCATATTCCTTAGGTACGAAGAACTCGTTCTCATACCATGCTACGCCCATATATTGGTCCCATTGTGGTCTTTGTTCGTTCCATGATGAGGGTACGTAAATTAAATCGCCTGTCCTTAAACCATTGAACCAACCTTCTTCCTCTCCCTTCTTATTTGGGTCAAGTTTGAATTTCCAATATCCCTCAAGCACTATCTTAGGTCTAAATCTACTGAACATAGCATTCCACCTAAGGTCTTTTTGGGATTACGTAAGATCTCTTCCATAGATTCACATATATATGCTTTCATTAGCAGGTCTTACTAACTATGCTCTTTCCTCCAACTTCACTATTTTCTGCCCGAGTACACTATTGTTTGGAATTAATACCAAACTTCCATCGTCCTGTCTTATATGAGTGTACAGCGTCGTTATATTCTCTATCACGCCTTTGACGTTCCCTATAGTAACTCTCTCGCCTATTTTGATAGGCTTAGCCAATAATATGAATAGCCCAGCTAACGCCTGACTTAGGACTTGTTGTGACGCAAATCCGATTACCATGCCCATGAACCCACCTAGAGCTATTCCTATTGCCCCACCAGATATGGCGCCAGATACTCCTACAAGTATACTTCCCATTCCTAGGATTTTAATCAAGCTTTCTATCATTGATGCTTCAGGATGCTCATACCTCTGCCTAAAGGACCAATAAACGAATTTTGCAAAGGAATTAACTAACAAGTAGCCTATTATTATCCAGAATGTGATCCTTATGTAAGCTTCGTAGTTTAATAAAACCTTTAATCCTACCTTAGGAACTATCTCTCTCATGACGAAGTCAAGAAGAGCTTGAAGTACGACGAATGCTATAACGTATATCATAAATCTTAGAAACGCCATTCCAGGCTTCCTTAACTCTTTATTTTCATGGGTGCTTTTCTCCACAAGATTCCCCATTCTATTTCATCATCGGTGATCCTGCTATTTATAGACACCGTTTGGGAAAGGGCAGTTCTCCTCAGAGTATTTTTCATCAAAGTATTCCTCATATTGAATCTTACATTAGTTCACTTTCTAACGATACGCTTAAATTCCTCACCCTTATTTTCAGAGATCTCAGTATTGGAATTAAATATGTAAAAAGCCTAGCCTAGCTCAAACGTCTCATTGAATGAGGTGAGCTACATGGAGAACTCAACGTTAAGGCGCGATCTAAGCCTAATAGAGGTAGTTGCTATTGGGTTAGGAACTATGATAGGGGGAACTATCTTCTCTTCACTTGGCATAATAGTATTCCTTATCGGTAAGCTTTCCTTACTTTCCCTCTTAATTAATAGCTTCATCGCCTTCATGATAAGTTACAACTACGCGAAACTTAGTGCTAGGTTTCCTTCATGTGGAGCTGGCTATTCGTTTGTGGCTAAGGCTTTTCCTAAGAGCTCATTGCTTAAGATATTTACAGGCTACTCAACGCTATTTGCCTATGCCTCTGCATGTTCGTTCTATGCCATAGTATTCTCCTATTACCTTCACTCACTATTAGGTATTAACGCTACATCATTCTCCATAATGCTAGTATCCCTTCTTATAATAGCTGGTGTAGTGTTTGTAAACATTATGGGAGTGAAGAAAACAGGCGTTGTAGAGAGTATCTTCTCCTTCTTTAAGGTAATAGTACTAGTGCTCATCATAGTATCTGGACTGATGTTAACAGGAGTGAACTTGCCATCGCTTCCACGATATATATCTCCGATGGAAGCTTTTAAGAGCGTTTTATATGGATCCGCAATTACTTTCCTTGGCTTTGAGGGATTTGAAGCTATAGTAAATGCTTCTGAGGAGAGCAAAGATGAGCGTTATGTGACTAGGGCGATATACCTCTCATTCATTACAGTAGCCTTCTTGTACTTCTCCATAGCAATGCTGTTGCTATCGACACTTAATAGCTCTTTAGGAGACGTTGCCTATGGTAACATTGAAACTCTATTAAGTGACGTAGCAAGTTTATCTCTTGGTCTCTCAGGTAAGCTTCTCGTCTCAGTATGTGCATTATCAGCTACAGCTTCAGCCCTAAATGGAAGCCTTTATGCCGTATCAAGGCTTATATACGCTATGAGTAGGGATAACATCCTTCCCAAGTCCTTATGTAAGTTAAACGAGCATGATGTACCTTATCTAAGCATAATCATAACAGGTGCGTTATCATGCTTGCTACTATTTCTAAATAGGGCTGTAGAATGTCTCGGTGAGGTTACTAGCCTATCATTTCTATTGGTATTTTCTTTAGTTTCATTTGCTAACTTAAAGGTACGCCATGAGACGAAGTCTAGCTTGATACCATGTCTTCTTGGAGTCGTATCCCCTCTTGTGCTGGTGTTCTATGCGTCCCTCACTACACCACATGTAATTTCTCCCCTAATCTTATGGTTAATAATGACGACGTTCATAGGTATATTAATGTTAATTATTAATGGTAGGTTAAAATTAATGAAAATAAGGAGACTAAAGTTAATCAGGCGTATGTACTAGGAGGCTTTCATCTTCCTCTTTAATTCCTCCAATATCTCTCTTGCTCTCTCCATTCTTATCTTTCCTTCCTTTATCATTCTCTCAGCGACTAAATCTATTAACTCGCCTGTTGCTCCTACTGCTATAGCAAGGTTCCTTGCATGAAGTTTCATATGACCTTTTTGAATTCCTTCTGTGGCTAAGGCCTTAAGCGCCGCTAAATTATTTGCTAGTCCAACGCTTACCATAACTTGTGCTAATTCGCTTGCTGTCTTAACGCCTAATATCTTTAATGCTATTTTTGCTAGTGGATTAACGCGTGTTGCACCACCGACTATACCTACGGCCATAGGCATCTCTAGGAATCCCCTAAGGTCTCCCTTTTCGGTCATTTCCCATGTACTTAATGGTAAGTATCTTCCAGTAATGGCCGCATATGCATGCGCGCCTGCCTCTAACGCTCTAGTGTCATTTCCAGTAGCGAGAGCTACTGCTATTACACCATTCATTATTCCTTTATTATGAGTGGCTGCTCTATATGGATCAGCTTTTGCAAAGGCGTATGCGTACAATATTCCCTCGACTACATCCTCTCCTCCAAGTACTTCCTTTGGGACTACGCACTCAGCTCTAGCAAGTCTCTTTACAGCTAAATTTGAAACTATCCTTAGGTAGACCTTTCCACCAGTTATTTTCTCGATATACGGAGCGACGGCTTCGGCCATGGTATTGACTGCATTAGCGCCCATTGCATCACGTACATCTACCAATAAATGGACTATTACCATAGGTCCCTTGATTGTGTCAATTATCCTTACTTCTACATCCTTTGCTCCTCCCCCTAGCTTGACTAAAATTGGATCCTGCTCATTTGCTATCTCAAGAATTTTCTCCTTCTCACTCAATATCTGCTCTTTAGCTTCTACTGGATCCTTAACATTAGTTAACTGGATCTGTCCAATCATGACTGGAGGTGTGGTTTCGGCTTTAAACCCACCACCAGCTCTTACCATCTTTGCAGCATTGCTTGCAGCAGCTACTACTGAAGGCTCTTCTATAACCATTGGAACGAGGTAATCCTTACCGTTTATTAGAAAGTTCGTAGCGACTGCAAATGGTAAATGAAATACTCCAATAACGTTCTCTATCATTCTATCGGCAAGGTCTAGAGGAAGGCTTCCAGTATTTAAAAGAGCGCTTACTTCCTCGTCTGTAAGCTCAGCAAACTCTTTCACGATCTTTACTCTCTCTATTATGGGCAATTTGTAAAAACCTGGAATCCTCGATGTCCTCTTCATTTCTATCCCTCTTAGATTATCTTGTACTTTATGGGTAATTATATTTTTACAAAGGAGTGCCCTTTATTACCGTACTTTTCTCATCTAATTACAAGTCTATTTCATCTAAGATTTAGAATAAAAAGATCTCATAAAAGAGGAAGGACGAGGTAAGGCACGTATTGTTTATCTCGTAATGAAAGGATTAGTTATGACCATAAGGGCTTACTTCAATGAGGTGTCTCAGCTCTCGTAAGGATCTTCATTGAGTCCGCCACTGGCGGTTTCATCATCGCTTAAACTTATATTCTAAACATTACCTATATATCCTTTTACGATTAATAGATCCCCACAGTATTCACTTTATTACCTTCCGTAAGCCCCTTCCCGCGTAGTACATTTTGCTGCTATTCTTGATGAAAAATGAAGTCTTAGGCACTTCATAAATTTTTTATAAGAGTTATCTTAGGCGCTATCTTTAAATTCTACAAGAGACATTAGTTGATATTAGGTGAAAAGTCAAATGAAAGTATATCGCGTAACACAGAGCGGTGGAAGGGAACTAAAGATTCCAGATATAGCTAAAATAGAGGAAAACTATATGGGTAAGATAGATTGGGAGGTCAAGGAGAATGCAAATGAAAATGTATCCTATAGCAATTTCCTAGGCTATATACTTGATTCCGTGATAAAGCGTAGAGATGTTCTGGAATACTATCTACCTCCTGAAGCAGTAAGATCTCACTTTGAGGGATATCTTCACTTACATAAATTGCCTCATTCACTCTGGATACCATATTGTGCTGGTTGGTCCCTTCAGAAACTGCTAGCGATAGGACTTAAAACTCCTACCATCTTCTCTAGGCCAGCACGTCATTTAGATACTGCAGTATCTCATCTAGTTAATTTCTTCTTCCTTGCAGCTCAAGAGTGGTCTGGTGCTCAAGCTGTAAGCGCATTTGATCTATATATGGCTCCATTTATTAGAAAAGACAACCTTAGCGAGCATGCTATCAGTCAAGCATTACAGAGATTACTTTACGAACTTAACTATCCTACTCGAACAGGATATCAAAGTCCGTTCACAAACATAACGCTAGCAATGGATGTTTCTAAGTCGTTCTTAGAGGCACCAGCTATAGTAGGAGGAGAAGTCATCGGAAAGGCGGAGGAATTCATTGAAGAGGCGATTCTCTTAGATAAGATTTTATTCAAACTATATTCTCAAGGAGATGCAAGAGGTCAACCATTTACATTCCCAATCCCAACCATAATGGTTACCGAGAGATTTGACTGGAACGGAAAGCGTTGGGGTGAGCTCACGGATGCTATATTTGAGGCTCTTGCTAAGCGAGGAGTTGCCTATATAATGAATGGCTACGCTACAAATGTTGAGGCCCTCTACGCCATGTGTTGCAGATTGACAATAGACGTAAGTAAGATAAATAACATGATCAGTCTCTTCATACAGAACGGTAATGGCAGTCCCGATGATAGGGCTCCAAGAGGCATATGGGCAACTCCAGATGCGACAGGCTCAATAGGAGTAGTAACGCTTAATATGCCAAGGTTGGCCTATCTCTCAAAAGGCGAGTGGGATCTATTCGAAGAGGTTATTAGGAAGAAATGTATCGAAGCTAGAAAAGTACTTAATACCTGGCGTTCCAGATATGAGAGAAGCCTTAAGATGGGATTAATGCCTATAACAAGAGCGTATTTGGGTCACCTCTACGGGCATTATAACACAATAGGAATCATAGGCCTTCCTGAAGCTGCAGCAAACTTCATGGGAATGCCTAATGTATGGACTGATGGCTCAGTAAAGGATATGGAAGAAGCCGTAATGATAATGAAGAAGATGGTGGTACTAGTTAGGAAGATTGCTGAGGAGTTCGAACAT
>QMSL01000016.1 GCA_003649665.1 Thermoprotei archaeon
CCGTAAACCTTCTTGATACTAGGAGGTTTAGATCAACATAAATACCATTCTCCTTAAGTTTAGCAATAAAGTAATCAAGCCTATCAAGAGCCTCAGGATCAAGGTGGCGTGTATCCTTATATCCACGTGCTAATATCCCATTAGGAAAGCGACTATGATCCATGTGGTGGAATCTTACTATGTTTATTCCAAATTTTGCCATTCTTGCAGCAATCTTCTCAGCATCCTCCTTCCTTGGAAAACATGCTCCAAAGCATAGGTTGACTCCTAAAAATCTTATTCTCTTATTACCAACGTACAAATGACCATCAGGACCAACGTAAACATGACCATACTTACCAGTAGGCTTCTCAATCCAAACACTAATATTGGTAGGAGAAGGACTAAAATCATCCCAAGGCAAATAAAACGCAAACATAGAAGAGGATTCACGCTTAAATATTCCAAACGCTAGAAGGGATAATACCATTAGTACTAATAATATTGAGAGCATTATCTCACGTCTCAAAGGGCAGACCTCAGTTATTACATATGAAGGAAATGCGTTATAAGAGTTAACGTGTTACTGCGCCCATCTTGTATGCTAAGGCATGTTGCCTAAGTCGTAAAGTTGATATTTAGAGTTAATCATTGAGTGAGTTAATTAATTGAGTATAATTCCTTTCTCCTAGCCTCTAACAAGAGAGGCTCCTTACCTAAGAACTCAGCTGCAGAGATTATCGATATCTTTCTAGGCATGATGCTTTGCATCTCTTTTACATACTTCTTATATTCCAAATCTCTCATAAAATGATGATCTATTATTATTGTCTCAACTTGTGTTTTACTAACAATCTCCTTAAGATTGTTTAATGTATTTTGGAGTGCACTCATGGGATAGCGATAGCCAAGCATATACGTCATAGGACCATCAAGAAGGATTAGAGAAGGATTCTCACGAAGTATTATCCTAGTTTGTTCATCTAATGAAGGACCTTCCACGTCAGATGTAAAGAGGAATGTCTCATTTTCGTATTTAATACTCACCATAATCACATATCCTAACCTATCGTTGATACCATGAGGTACTGGCGTTGAGAATCTAATTATGGTATCTCCAATTTTTATAGAGCGGTCATCAGCATACTCTATACCCTTTGGCTTTGCCTTACTTTCTATCAATTTCAGAAAGCGAGCAGCCCTAATTCTCTGACTTACGTTTATGTGATCTCGAGGATGCTTAAGGAAGACTATCTTCCCATTTACTAACTCCGGAAAGTTCGGATTATGATGATCGTAATGGTAATGGGTTATTACTATGATTTCAGCATTCTCAGCAACTGAGGCTATTCTATTAAGTGCGTTTTCAAGTTCTTCTATTTCTATTTGGTGAGGAGGTAAGCCGTACCTTCTAGGACACAAGGCTGCACTGGGATCTATGAATACTGTGGTATCAGCGGTTTCAACAAAGGTTGCCATAGAGCGAACTCCTAAGGAGTCAAACGCGATGGGGATCACTTTTATTTTTGACACCATTATTCCCTCTTTAAGGGTAATAATGTAAGTTATTTGGTAATACTACTAAGAAAACGTAATCGTAATAGGTTAGCTTATCTTTCCTCTTATCAGCTCTTCTTTTATTTTCTCGTACTCCTCCTTGCTTATTCCCTTTACGACCTGCTGTCCAAAGGATGTAAGGCGTATGTCATAGCCACTGATCTGCACTATCCAGTATTCTGTTAATTTCTTTATTGAGGAAACTATTGCAGAGAATAGTTGTTGATAATGTCCAGGCCTTCTTCCAGAGAATATGTCATCTAGTATGAAACGCGCTAGGAACTCTTCAGGGCTTTGACTACCCCTACTGAAGTACGTTGATCCTCCATATTCGTACCATAGGTATGCAAGTATGAACTTATCTACTTTTGAGAGGTACTCCATGATTTCACCAAATTAAATTTCCATAGTTTAATCTATTTAATTTTATTTTGTATTATTAACCAGTGGCTACTCTGATTATCCCTAATAACGCTAAGGATATCAGAATTAGTAATAGTGATGCGAACATTGCTGCAGGTATGGCTAGTGCCTCTACCATGTTAACAATAAGCGTTGAAACAGTTATGTCGCTTCCCATGACGATAAATGTAGCACCAGTCTCTCCTAGAGAGTGAGTGAAAGCTAAGAGCGTACCCGCTAATATGCCTCTCTTCGTCATAGGCAATGTTATTGTCTCGTATACATCGTATAGCGTGGCACCAAGACTTCTGGCGGTATCCTCGTACGTAGAAACAGACGATTCATAATATGAGGCTATCGTTGTTTCAATTATTACAGGAACTGAGAAGACTATGTGAGTAAACACGATTAGCCATATCCCTGGATTTATTAATTTAAATCCCTTAGGCCCCCACAAGAGGATCATCGAGAGACCAAGAGCGCTTGTAGGTATCACTAACGGAATTTTAAGTATCGTCCTTATTAGATGTCCTATTCTAGATCGTGTTATAATAGGTAATGATATTATTGCTATGTACATGGAGATTAGAGTAGCTAGTGTTGATGCTATGAAAGATGTCTTGATTGAATGAAGTATTATATCCCAATATCTCGAGGGGCCGAATAACTGATATTTCACTCCATTCTCTACTCTTCCGGTGTACGGGTCGTGATTCCAGTAAAGTACGACATTCAAAGATAGGGTTGCTATTGGGGCAAGTATGACTAATGTAAGAGCTAGCAGCGCGAATATATCGCGTAGGTATCTAAATTTAGAGGGAATTCTTCGTTCAAGCTTCGTCATTCGTAGCTCTAAGCTTAGGGGAACCAAGCTTCTTAGCTTAGTAGATCTACTAGCTAAATACTCTACGGGTAAGATTATGATGAGGGACATGCCTACTAAAAGAGCGCCTAGGAAAGCAGCGGGCGCTAACTTATTCTCAAATTCCCATTTAACTATTGCTATGGGCGCAGTTGTGCTAACACCTGCTATAATCATGGTAGCGCCCGTCTCTCCTAATGATCTTGCAAATGCTAGTACTGAGCCTGATAGTATACTCGGCATTATCATTGGTAATGTTACTCTCCTAAATGTGGTAACGCTTGAGGCACCTAAACTCCTTGATATTATCTCATATGACGATTCTACATCTCTAAGCGCACCGCTTATAGTCCTAACAACGTATGGGAACGTTAAAGATACATGAACTAGTAGCATGAGTGCTGGTATCTTTATTCCAGGTATTATAACATCAACGCCGATACGCCTTCCTATTATAGCTGATAGGCCGTAGCTCGCAGTCCATGTAAGCATTGTTGCAAACCCAAAACCAGACGTTGGTATTACTAAAGGCAACGTAGTTAAATCCTCTATTAAGCTCTTTCCAGGTATATCGCTTTTTACAATCATGTATGCAAGTGGTATGCCTATTACCAGGTCTATGAGAACAGTCGTTAGTGCTAGCCTTAGAGATAAAGATAACGCTCTGAGTATCTCATGCCAGAACTTATTCCCTATGAGGGGGTGTGCGAATACCTCAAGGTATACCTCATCCCATTTAGCTATCATAAAGCCTAATAGGTAAAATGAAGGCAAGAAGACGAATATTACTAGGAATGCCATACCAGTGCTCTTCAGTAATATTTCGTGGTCTATCCTCCTCATGACTATACACCTGGGTTCTTCACCTTCTCCCAAAGGCTTAGAATTGCCTCGAGAACTTCGCCACTTGGGGGTTTTAATACCCTAATACGAAGCTCTTTTTCCACTCCATTTTCAGGATTAAATATATCCTCATCTATGGGTACTGATGGATTAGCAGGTCTGAATCCATGCTTTTGAGCCTTCATTTGAGCATCTTCTCCAAGGAGGAAGTAGAGATACTGTAGTGCTGCAAATCTTTGCCATTCATTAACCCAATCGGCATCAAGTATGACAAATGGATGATCGCTATATAACGTACCAAACTTAGGATATATTGCTATTATCGACGTACCCCACTTTTTCTTTGCATCTAATGAGTGTTCGATTACAATGTTCTCATATACACCGAATAGCGTAATTGCATCAGGACCACTTTCAACAGCCCAAGATCCAAAGAAGCCCGTGCTCTTTCCATACATTACTGCAGCGCTTTCTATGGTCCTTACTATGTGTAAGACCGTTTCATTCGTTATATCATCTATGGTTAGGTCCTCTGGTTTCTTACCAGCCGCTTCTGCAAATTCTAGGATCGTTATCATCGTACCACCATTGCTAAGCCTTGGATCAGGATGACCCCATTTGAATATCACACCATTTTTTATCAAGTTATACATGTCTAGGAAGCCTGTTATATTATATTTTTCAACAAAGTCTTTCCATCCAGCGATAACTATAGGAGAATAGACTAAAGGAACCCATTCCCTTGCTATAGCTTTACCACCATATTCCTCCTGCCATTTCTTATTTAAGTAAGGTATCCATATGCTTGAGGCTGGACTCCATATTGTTGGCTTAAACCCTCTAAGTATCATATCGACGCTCTCATGGCTACCTGCAGGTATTAGCTTTACGTGCACTGTGATTCCAAATCTAGTTGCAAATTCCTTCTCGAACTCAGGAGTCACTTCTTCAAGCCATCCCTGTTTCTCGCTTGAATATAGGAATATTATCTCTATAGAATCAGGTTTTCCGAATATTGTAGCAGAGCCAGTCCTTCTTAGATATATTGAAGAGATTATAGATGCAACTACCACGCCTATAACAAAGCCCGTTAAGAACGCTAAATAGCCTCTTCTAATCCTCATGGACATCACCTCATGTGTTTACTCATACGCTATGGCTCTTTCAAGACCTTCTTCAGGATAGTTGAAGACATACGCTTTATTTATGTTAAGTAAAACAGGGGTATTCTCCCTTAATACAATTGCATTGCGAGGTGCCTTTACTATAATCTCGCCCTCATCAGTATCCACTACATATCTTATGTAACTCCCTAAGAAGTTTACTTCAATAATCCTTCCCTTGAGGACGTTTTCAGAGCTAAGATCTGAGTACATCTCCTCTTTATCCTCAGTAATAGATATGTGTTCAGGTCTTATTGCAACGACTACTTTGCCATTAATACCTCTTAACTCTTCTGCGACTATCTTGGTTCCGTTTTTCAACTTAATAGTAGCAAGTGTTCCATTCCTTTCAGTAATAGTTCCCTCAAAGAAGTTAGCTTCTCCCCCTATGAAACGGCAAACGAAGGGTGTCTTCGGTGAGGCGTATAACTCAATTGGTGTTCCAACCTGTTCTACCTTTCCTCGCCGCATTATAACTATCCTATCAGCTATGCTCATAGCCTCTTCTTGATTATGTGTGACGTGAATTGCTGTAAGGCCTAAACTTTTTACAATTCGCCTAAGTTCATATCTAAGAACTCTTGCTGTTCTAGCATCTATTGAGCCAAGTGGTTCATCTAATAGAAGGAGTTTAGCGTCAGCTGCTAATGCCCTAGCTAATGCAACTTTCTGTTGAGCACCTCTACTTAGCTCGTTGGGTAATGAGTTTAAATTTGCATCTATTTCGAGAAGGCTAAGAGCCGTGAGTCCTTTCTCCCTAACTATATTGTATTGTAGACCTTTTACCACAGGACTATAGATTACATTATCCCATATGTTCATATGAGGGAAGAGCATTATATCTTGCATTACTATTCCAAGTCTTCTCTCCTCGATTGGTATCTCGCTTACAGGAATACCATCTATGTATACTTGACCTTCATCAGGTTCTAATATGCCAGCGATTACCTTGAGAAGGGTGCTTTTACCGCTTCCACTCGGTCCTATGATGCATACGTATTCTCTATCCTTTATCTCCAGATTTACGCCATCTAAGGCTACTATCTCACCGTACCTTTTCTTTACGTTAACTACGACAACGTTTGGCATAGAATCACCTCACAGCTAGAACCTCGAGAATCGATTTCTCACTCTCTTCGTAGACAAGGATCTTGTCGGGAGGAATGTAGACGTTCACCTGCATACCAAGCTTTAAGGGAGGAGGCTCGCAGAATATGAGATCAACGAATATTACGTGAGTGCCTATATTGAGAGTAAGTCTGGTCTTTATTCCCTCAAATTCTATATCGCTTAAAACTCCTCTAAAGGTATTAATTCTATATTGCCTTTTTAGATCAAGCTTTATATCTTCAGGTCTAATAAGTAGGGATACTTTCTTACTTGATGGAGGATTACCCCTTACAAGTAGATATCCCAATCCCTTAACCTTAACTGAGAAGTGATTAGCGTTTCTGCTAACTACTATTCCTTTAAAAATCGCCACATCGCTTAAGAAGCTTGCCACAAAGATATTTCTCGGATTTAGATAAATCTCCTCAGGTCTTCCTATTTGCTCAATCTTACCTTTATTTAATATTAGCAATCTATCAGCTATGCTCATTGCTTCTTCAGCGTTATGAGTTACGTGAATTACTGTGAGACCTAATCGCTTAGCGTACCTCCTCAATTCATACCTAAGCTGTATGTTAAGGAGTAGATCTAATGCGCTTAAAGGTTCGTCGAGCAATAATATTCTAGAGCCAGAAGCAAGAGCTCTTGCTAATGCAACTCTTTGCTGCTGACCTCCTGATAGTTCATGAGGGTAAGAATCCTTTCTATGATATAGTCCTACCGCTTTAAGTGCTTCCTCAGCTCTTTTTGTCGGTAATCCTCGAGTAAGAGCACTATATGCTACATTTTCCCATACGGTAAGGTGAGGGAAAAGGGCATAACCTTGAGGCATATATACTATTCCCCTTTCCTCAGGGGGCATATCAGTTATATCGTTACCTTCTAGGTATATCCTCCCTTCATCTGGCTTAAGGAGACCTGCTATAACCTTTAATAACGTCGTCTTTCCAGCGCCAGTTGGGCCTAATATACAGAGATATTCACCTCTCTTGACACTGAATGATACATTCCTCAATGCTACTATTGTTCCATAACACTTTGTAATGTTTCGTATCTCTAGATAATTCATTCATACACCATAGACCAAAATATTTAACATTGCTTTTATTTTTAATCCCTTAATTATATTTACTATGCATTTTTTATATAGCATCTATATAGATGGGCTGACTTATACCTCTATCACCTTAGCAAATGAGCTAAGAACTTCACGGCCACTCTTAGTAACTAGAACATCATCTTCTATTCTTATACCATATCTCCTCCATATATACACACCTGGTTCTACAGTAATTACCATTCCCTCCTTAAGTATTGTAGTATCGCTAACGTTTAAAGTAGGACTCTCGTGAACCTCGATCCCTATACCATGACCAGTACTATGAATATAGTGTTTATCAAGGCCATACTTAGTTAAGATCTTCCTAGCTTTTTCATCAACATCACATGCCCTTATTCCTGGCTCTATGCAGTCTATGGCTTCCTCTTGAGCTTCTATTACAGCTTCGAGTACCTTTTTAATATCATTAGGAATGTTTCCTACGAATAGAGTTCTGGTGAGATCGCTGCAATAATTCTTAAACAATGCACCTAGGTCTACTATAATCGGCTCATTCCTCTTTATCCTCCTCCTTGTAGGCGTTGCATGAGGATAAGCAGCGTTGGGTCCTGATGCCACTATTGTGGGAAACGCATACCCTTCTGCTCCTGCCTCTCTCATTCCGTATTCTGCTATGCGCACTAGATCTATTTCGCTCATACCCTCTCTTAATGATTCAACACACTTCTTTAATCCTTTCTCAGCTATTCTCACAGCGTTCCGAATGAATTCTATCTCCTCAACGCTCTTTATCATCCTTGCGCTTTCTATTTCAGTGGATATATCGATAATGGAGGCATTAATATGTTCCCTTATGTAATTAACTAGATCATGTTTAGCGCTCTTTAAATCAACTCCTACCTTCTTCATATTAAACTCATTTATTAGGCTGGTTAGAACTTCACGAAACCTGCCTTTTCTTATGGTACCGTAGGTTGAGGGAGGAAATGAATATTCCGTGTAGGCTATTATCTCAATCTCTCCCTTAACGATATCGCTTGCACGATATGCTTCAAGAAGTGGGACAAGAAGGAGTGGGCGATCGTTCTTTGGTACGATTAATGCACCAGGCCCTCTATATCCAGTTAGGTATGCGATATTTTCTTCAGTAGTTACGACCAAGCAGTCAATATTTTTCTTTTCCATAATGTTAGATACTACATCACATCTCATGTCTTTCACGTACCGGAATATGTGATTATTTAAGTGGGAATTTAAGCTTTACTAATTTATTCACAGCTATTGTCTCTATCATAACCTAATATTGACTTATATGGACCATATACCGCTAAGCTCAGCAACTCATGGATTTCATCTCCCAATACTATCTCACCTACCTTCAGTACGTTATCAAGAGTAGGATTCCGCCTCACTCTTCGTATGAGAGCCTTATAATAAGGATGTTCGTATACGAGCATTCTTGCGAGCTCCTCAAATATTTTACGTCCTTCAGAGTTTAGTACATCATTTGAGAAATAGAGCCTATATCCTAAGATCAGTTTCTTCATCAGGCTTTTAACATCAGAACCTATCTTCAATATAATCCTCTCCCTTTTAACATAATGGAATTTTAGATAAAAATTAATCGTCGAAGAAAGAGATGAAACTATTTAAAAATATAAGCTCTAATAAGATAGCTCTAGTGAATGTCTATGAGGAGGAGAGTAGCAGTTTTAGTTAAGAAGGGGCTTATAAAGATAGAAGAGGAGGAGGTACCATCGCTTGATGAGAGAGACGTATTGATTAAGGTTAAAGCGTGTGGTATATGTAGTGGGGATCTATACGCATTTTTAGGGCTTCCTGTATGGTTCTCACTGCCTTCTCCAATAGGGCATGAGCCATCCGGAGTAGTAGTTGAGGTGGGAGATAAAGTCACGAAGGTTAATGTAGGAGATCATGTCACAGCTTTAGGAGGACCCGGATTTTCGGATTACATTGTCGTCCCTGAGGATAGAGTTGAACCAATACCGAAGGAAATACCCTTTGAATACGCCTTAGGAGAACCTCTTGCCTGTGCAGTAAATGGCGTTAGACTAGCAAATCCTAGATTTGGTGATAACGTCGCAGTCGTTGGTACAGGCTTCATGGGCCTTTTATTGATACAAGCACTAAGTAGAATGGGATTAGAGAATCTAATAGGAGTAGATATAAGGGATGAGAGACTTAGACTCGCTAAGGAATATGGTGCAGATGTTATTCTTAACCCTATGGAAGTTAATGTTGAAAAAGAAGTTATGCACATAACGAATAACGTCGGATGCGATGTTGTTATCGAGGCAACCGGAAATCCAAAGGGGATTAATTTAGCAACGAAATTGGTAAGGAGGAAAGGAAGATTATGCATATTTAGTTACCATCCTAAGCCCGTAGAGATAAATGTTAGAGAATGGGATGCAAAAGGATTAGAAATTATAATGACGTGCCCAGCTAGAGCGGAGGATATGAGGCGGAATCTGAGAATAGCAACAAGAATGCTATTCAAGGGAGTATTCCATATGGAGAAACTCGTAACACATAAGTGGAAGCTTGATGAGATACAGGAAGCGTTTGAATACGCATCGAAGAAGCCTAAGGATTACATAAAGGGAGTGATAATGCCTTAAGCCTGACTAAAATTTATAACCTAACTTAAGGTTATCATTATTTGAGTGGATGAGGCAAGGAGGGTCTCCTGATAAGTGATGAGACCCGGCAATCGCCGACATTATTAACCTTCGTGGGAATATGAACTATGTAGTTGAAGTGTATGCAGGTGAGCACGACAGAAGATTATGTCCCATAACGCTCGCCATCCCACATAAGAAAGGAGTAAAGTGTAAAGGAGCGAGGATAATTGATGAAGAAGGCAGGGAAGAAAGCCCAGCTCAACTTGAAATAGCACATGAAAAAGTTTATGTGACATTTATGCTTAATGAATTAAGACGTGGTGAGCATAAGAGATTTACTATTGAACTACTGGAGGAAACTGAAGACGTACCTCACTTTGAGCTTATTGAAAGAGATGGTATATTAGACATAGCTTATGATGGAAAAATCATTGCATCCTACAATTATAGCGAGGAATACAGCAAGCCGTTCATATATCCGGTTATAGGGCCTACGGGATCATGCATTACAGAGAATGGACCTAAAGATCATGTACATCATAGATCAATATGGGTAGCACATGGGGATGTTAACGGAGAGGATATATGGAGTGAGAAAGAGGGAAGTGGAAGAATAGTACATAACGAGTTCCTGAAAGTAGTAAGTGGGCCTATATACTCGGAGATAGTTGTCAGGAACACTTGGGTAAGTAGCAATAATGAGAAGATACTTGAAGAGATAAGGAGGATGCGTTTTTGGAAGCCGACGTCAGTAGGTTGGTACCTTGATCATAGCGTAATGTTAAGGGCAAAATTCAGGGATGTATTACTTGGGGATACAAAGGAAGCAGGAATGATCGCCATCAGGGTAGCTAAGGAAATAACAGTCGAGAGAGGAGGCAGAATAGTTAACTCATATGGAGGTATAAATGAGACAGAGACATGGGGAAAGAGAGCTCATTGGTGTGACTATTACGGTATGTTAAATGGAGAGGTAGTAGGAATAGCCATATTTGATCATATAGAAAACCCAAGGCATCCTACATATTGGCATGTAAGGAATTATGGTTTAATGGCAGCAAATGTATTCGGCCTAACATATTTCCATAAAGACAGAAAGAGGCGAGGCGATCTTAAATTAGCAAAAGGTAATATCATAGAGTTCACATATAGGATTTTCGTACATAGAGGCTCTACTTATGAGGCGGATGTAAGAGGGAGATATCTGGACTTCGTATATCCACCTCAAATCAAGATTGAAGGCTAAGTAACTTGAAGATTTACGTGTAAACGTAAGTAAACATGTAGTACTATTAGGTGTTATTGCTATTATAAAAGTGTGTCTAGAAGTTATAAGGTGCTAAAGGCACCATCTACCATTCCGGGATGAGATAACTTATTTATATTAAGAGTTTGAATAGCTCATTGTCTCAGACGAGAATATGCATACCAGAAAGGGAGGAATGATAATTTGGAACAATAGGAGAAGGACTAAGAGTACTAAAGGAAAGCTTGCTTGTATTTATATTAGATCTAGGTGGAATACTTCCAGGAATAGTGATGTCCCTGTTTGCTAATGATGTTACGTCATTTCCTTGGGGGCTTTTAGCATATCCAGGTATATTGAGTCTACGAGGAATACTAAATGGTATGTTTTGCGGAAGGCTTAGCACAGCCCTTCACTTGGGCTTGGTAAGACCCAGATTAAGAGGAAACACTAGATACTTTAGTGAGTTAATTCTCCTTCAGGTATCATTAAGCGCTTTCATGTCTTTAATAATGAGTCTACTTATATGCGGAACAATGCTCATCCTCGGAATGAGTAGATATAGCAGTTTGATTAGTGCGTTTATAGTGATATTAACTACTATTAACCTAGCTACGACCTTTACTATCCCTCTTACCGCATTTACAGGATTCTTAGCTTTTAACAAGGGTATGGATCCAGATATCGTTCTTTATCCAATAATGTCCACAGTAGCTGATGTAATTGTTACATCTTGGTATGTAATCATAATCCAGCTTATCGTAAAGAGCATCATGATGGGAATGATAACTATGCTGGTAACTATATTATCAGTATTGTTTATTGTATTAGGTTTATTACGGAGGTCGTCTACAATATCGTTCAGTAGTACCCTTAGGGAAATCAAGACTCTTATGCCACTATTCATATTCCTTGACATATTACAGTTAATCACGGGAATTTTCTTAAGTAATGCTGAAAGTAAGGCGTCGAATGTAGTCGTGCCATTGTTATCTATATACCCCGTACTTATAGATTCGATAGGAGATCTAGGATCCATAATAGGATCTAGACTTACAACAGCAATAGCGCTTGGCTATGTTAGTGATATTAGTGATATGCTTTTACTTAGTATAATGAATTTCGTACAGGCCCTAAGCGCCTTATTCTTAGCGCATACTATGATAAGCCCTTTACCAATGATTATTATGGGGGGTTCATTATCCATAGGCACTATTATAGCTACCATACTATTGATGGATACGATATCTTCACTCATAATATTTATCACGGCATTTATGATAACGGTAATCGCGTCTAGAAGCGGATATGATCCGGATAACTTCGTAAACCCTATTATCTCTACTATTGCAGATATGGTTACAACTGCCTCTCTCCTCTTAGTTATTGTCCTTTAACCATGAGCTTCTCTAACACTTGTTTTCTCGACTCCTCATAACATCTTATCAACAAAACATCATCCCCTTGAACTACCTCATCATTGCTTGGATTTATTATCCACTCATTATTCCGCTTTATAGCGAGAATGAACGCACTATAATTGCTTAATTTAAGGTCGCCTATTTTAAGACCGTCTAGCGATTTAGGAGCTTTGATTATCAAGATTCGTTCAAGACCTTCCTGTAATACATCGCTTAATATTGGATGAGGTTCTAATCCCCTTATTATGATTTCAGCCATTTCTGCAGCAGCATCCGCTATCATTTCGGTTGCCGTTGCGATTCTGAGTAATGATACTAGGTCTTCAGAGGAAATATCCGATGAACTTCTTATCGATTCAACCATATACTTGACGTATAAATTATCTACGTAATCTTCAAGACTGAGTACGTGCTTTGCTATTTCAATGCTCTTCGTCATGATCGACATATAAGCGAGATATACCATTAATTCTGACACTTCCTTAAGCTTCAAGAGGCCTGTTATAATAGCCTTAGGGGGTTTTTCTAGTTCTCTAGGATATTCTTCATAATCTTTAGCGACCTCCTTCAGAGCTTTTATTGATTCCAGAGTACCGCGTACAATTAATACATCATTGAGGTTAAGCGTATAATCAGCTTTAGGCTCTAAAATCCATCGCATATCTCTTCTAACTGCAATTACGTCAAAGGCTACATCAAGTATTTTATGCACGTCCTTTAATGATCTGCCAATTATGTTTGAGCCTTGCCTAATCTTTACTCTAGCTATCACGTCCTTTGAAGCAAGTAGAGCACTACCTACGAGTTGTGAGCCTCCTTTAACAAGTGCTACGGAGGCGATATCTGCTGCTGCATTAGAGATCTTATCGACAGCGGAGGCGAGGCGAAATATGCTAATTATGCGCTTTGCATCGTTGGCACTTCTTGTTGCTAAAGAGGCCTGCATGATTAGCTGCAGGTTAAGGAAGTCTACGAGTTCTTCTAGATTATGGACCTCCTTAGCCAACTTCCTATCTCCGTATAGTACGGAGTAATAGGCTAGACCAACCATTAGGCTTGCTAAGTTCTTCATCTTAATTAATATGTTCCTAACTGAAATAGGAGCATACTCGATTTTATAGAAAATCCTATGACTATCCTTAAACATATCCTCTAAATTTTCCATATGATATCTAGATGAAAATTAGATTTAAAGTAAATAAAAACGTAACGGGACTATGCATTAGACGATTCTTTCCTCTTATACTCCTCTATAGCCTTTGTTATCATCTCTTTAGCCTTATTAGCGCTATGGAAATCTCTTACCTTAGTCCATTTTCCAGGCTCGAGTTCCTTGTAATGCTCAAAGAAGTGTCTTATTTGGTTTAATATGGCTTCAGGCAGATCCTTTACATCCTTTATATTTGAAAACCTTGGATCTACCTTATCGATGGGAACCGCTATTATTTTATGATCTATGCCCTCCTCATCCTCCATCTCGAGAACACCAATGGGCCTTACCCTTACAATAGTGCCTGGAGCGAAAGGTTCGTTGCTTATTACTAAGACATCTACCGGATCGCCATCTGGCATTAGCGTCTGAGGTACTATACCATAGTTAAATGGATAGAACATCGCAGTATACAGTACTCGATCGACGAATATTGCTCCTGTTTCTTCATCGAGTTCGTACTTTACGTTTGAACCCTTGGGTATTTCTATTATTACGTATATGTCGTCAGGCGGATTCTTACCAGGAGGTAACTTCTTCAGCATAAGGGTCACAGGAAATATAATGATAGGGTTAGAACATAAAGATTAACCCTTTAA
>QMSL01000017.1 GCA_003649665.1 Thermoprotei archaeon
CTTGAGATAATTAGGATGGCTAATGATAGTGATGTTAATGTACTAATTGATTTAGCAAGAGAGGCTGTGGAAATAGCTACTGGTATTGTGATGTATGAGCTTGGACGAAAGGAGTAAATAGCTTAGGATTCCTCTAATTTCTGTCTTGCTATTTCGGCTATGCGTTCGGCCATTTTTGATGTGCTTACTGGTGTGGTTCCTAATTTGCTAGCTATATCTAATGTGACGTATTTTCCCTCTTTTATTACCTCCTTTACGGCCTCTCTTATTATATTGGCCTTCTCGGTTAGTCCTATGTGTTCAAGTAGCATTGCGGAAGCGAGGATCATGGCACTTGGATTTGCTATTCCCTTGCCTGCTATATCAGGAGCTGTACCATGTGCTGTCTCAAATATTGCATATTCATTGCCAATATTGGCACTAGGTAGTATTCCAACTGTGCCTATTAGGCCGGCAATTACTCCTGAGAGTATATCGCCGAACATGTTGCTTGTCACGATTACGTCGAACTTGCTAGGCCTTGATATGAGTTCTGCTACTACACTATCAATGAGCATGTCCTCTGCCAATATTCTATCCTGCTTCCTCGCTTCCTTAAGGAATTCCTCACGTAGCATGCCACAGGTTTCCTTAAGTATATTGGCTTTATGAGCTAAGGTTATTTTCTTTCGATTATGGGCAATAGCATATCTAAAGGCAAATGAGATGAGGCGTTTGCAGTTATCCCGTGACATATATCTGATGGATATTGAATGATGTTTATATGGGTCTAGAGAGCATTCAGCGCCAACGTATAATCCCTCAATACCTTCTCTTATAAGGATTAGGTCTATGTCCGTATAGCGTGTGGGAAGGCCTGGAATATACTTAGCAGGCCTAATTATTGCATATAGGTCGAAAATTCTTCTTAGCGTTACGTTGACACTACGGTAGCCGCTACCGATTGGCGTCTCCAAGGGGCCTTTTAGTGCAACTTTATTTCTCCTTATGCTTTCAATTACGTCCTCTGGTAGTGGATTGCCCTCTTCCTCATATGCCTTACGGCCAGCGTTGACAACCTCCCAATCTATGTCCACTTCTATAGCGTCAAGGACCTTTAATGTAGCATTAACTATCTCTGGCCCTATTCCATCTCCTGGAATTAGTGTTACTCTTTTCATGCACGCCCACCTAAGGGGAATCCATGCTTTAATATGTAATTTATAAGGCCACCTTCCTTTATTATGTCTAAGATAAGGGAAGGTAATGGCTTAAAGCGAACTATAAAGCCCTTTGTAAGATTAGTTATATGGCCTTTCTCAAGGTCTATTTCCAACGCGTCTCCTTCTTCAATTTTCGTGGTATCCGCTATTACTGCAGGAACCCCTAGGTTTATAGCATTTCTAAAGAATATCCTTGCGAAGCTCTTAGCGACTATTGCACGTATTCCTAAGGCCTTAAGTACTAATACTGCATGTTCCCTACTAGAGCCAATACCGAAGTTCTCTCCAGCTACTATTATGTCGCCTTCTCTTACTTTCCTCGCAAAGTCAGGCCTTAAGTCCTCGAAAGCGTGTTTCGCAAGTTCCTCTATGTTTCCCCTTAAGTGAAAGAACCTACCTGGAATTATATCATCAGTACTCACGTTATCTCCAAACTTCCAGGCAGAGCCTCTAATCTTCATTATAGCACCTCCCTTGGATCTGTTATTTTCCCTTTTATAGCAGATGCTGCAACTGTTGCAGGACTTGCGAGATATATTTCGGAATTGGGATTTCCCATTCTTCCCTTAAAATTCCTATTCTGAGTAGAAATACATACCTCGCCATCTCCAAGGACTCCTAAATGAACTCCTACACATGGTCCACAACCAGGGGGTAATACGATACCACCAGCTTTGACTATGATCTCAATGATCCCCATGCTAAGGGCCCTAAGGTATATATCTCTCGATGCCGGAGCTACTAGGAGCCTTACTCCATCTTTCACTCTTCCTTTCTTAAGGATTGAAGCAACTATTAGGAGATCTTCAAGACGGCCATTTGTACATGTACCTACAAATGCTTGATTTATCTCTATCCCTTCAACTTCAGTAACAGGCTTTACGTTATCCACCCTATGGGGAAGTGCTATAAGAGGTTCTAGGTTTTCAGCATCAATGTATACTCTAGATGAGTAGATTGCATCGGGGTCAGCTTTAAAGTCTCCTTTAAAGTCGCGTTTGTGGTCTTTTAGATATCTCCTACATACGTTATCCACTTCAATAAGTGCAGTTTTCGCACCACATTCCACAGCCATATTAGTAAGCGTAAACCTTGAATCCATGCTTAGTTGCGATATGGTATCGCCTCGGAATTCAATTGCCTTATATACGGCGCCATTCGCTCCTAGCTTAGCTATCAAAGCCAATGCTACATCCTTCGAGTAGACGCCTTTGGGAAGCTTGCCCTGAACGACTACTTCTATTGTCTCAGGCACTTTTATCCATACTTTTCCAAATGCCATAGCAACAGCTGTATCTGTAGAGCCAAAGCCTGCAGCAAAAGCGCAAAGAGCACCTGCAGTACATGTGTGAGAATCAGCCCCAACAACTATATCGCCAGGGCTTACATATCGTTCCACGAAGACCTGATGTATTATGCCATCTCCTACGTCATGGAGAAGTATGCCGAACTTACGCGCGAAGTTTCTGATCAATTGATGTTCATTAGATAGCTCCTTACGGGGACTTGGAGCAGCATGGTCTATGAAAAATATTATTCTCTTTGGGTTAAATATCCTACCTACATTAAGCTTATTAAATTGCCTTATGGCAAGTGGCGCTGTGCCGTCTTGAGCTATGATCCAATCGACGGGTATAGTTACGAACTCTCCAGCATATACCTCATGCGATAGTTTATGGCTTATTATCTTCTCGACTAGCGTCATACCCATGGATAACACCTCGCTGTACTGCATTACATTGCGATATTAACGTCCTAAATAGCTCAGGCGTATACTTCTTCATTAGGTCTAATAGCTCCTCGTCAGTATATATGCTGGTTCTACCTTTCTCATATGATTCCATTATTGCACGATATAATCTGTCTACAGCGGGATGATCTTTGCTTATTTGATTTTTACCCCTTAAACCAAAGTAGAAGTTTATCCAAAGGGCTATTCCAGCTCTTCCAGAGCGATCATTTATGAAGATGCCAGGCCTTCTTCCTAGTACTCTCTCGGGATCGAATGGAAGGTAGACTTCAGGATTTTTAAGTAGACCATCGGCATGTATTCCAGCCGCTGTAGAAAATACTTTATTCCCTACGATAGGAGCTTCTTCAGCTATCCTGTATCCTATCTTTTCTCGGTAATACTTCGCTATATCAGTGATGACTTTAAGGTCTAGATCATCTTCAGTTATCTGTACATAAAATACTAACATGACTTCTAAAGGGGTATTGCCAGCTCTCTCACCTATGCCAAGTAAGGTACAATTGACAGCGGAAGCTCCATAAAGCCATGCGCTTAAAGAGTTGGCTACGGCAAGTGAAAAATCATTATGACCATGAAACTCTATGCACTCAGAGGGAACACCACAATGATATTTCAGCACGTGAATTATCTTCGGGATGGAACGGGGAAGTGATGTAAACGGAAATGGAAGACCTAGTCCTAACGTATCTGAAAGGCGAATCTTAACTGGAATTCCGTAATGCTCAGATAACTTCATTAGCTCTTTAACAAATGGAACGACGCAACCATAAATATCAGCTCTAGTTATGTCCTCTAAGTGACAACGAGGTATTATACCGGATTTTAACGCTTCTTCAACCACCATCAGGTACTTCCTCAGTGCTTTATCACGGGTCATATTAAGTTTATAGAATATATGGTAATCCGAGATAGATGTCAATATCCCTGTTTCATCTAGGCCTACCTCTTTAACTAACCTTAAGTCATCTAAGGTAGCTCGTATCCATCCTGTGACCTTAGGATATTTATAGTCCATATCTAATAGCTCTTGAACTACAGCCCTATCACGTGATGAGTAAAGGAAGAATTCAGTCCACCGTATAACTCCTTTATCTCCGCTAAGGAGGGCTAAATATTCAAATAACGTGAGGATCTCTTCACGGGAATATGGACGGAAGGCCTGTACGCCATCTCTAAACGTCGTATCGGTTAGAAATATCTCGCTTGGAAGATCGGGCATTGGAGCCATATAATCTATAACAACTCTTGGCGGTTTAACAAAGGGGAATATGTTCTTAAAAAGCCTCGGAGCATGTACATCATAAGATGATGAGGATAGATCATCTAATGACGTGTCCATATTAAACACCACACATCTAACTTTACATTCTTCTTTTAAAAAGTTTACTATTATATAAAGTTATCTCTACCTTTTTGTAGGCACTATGGCGTTAAAAATATAGCTAAGTCAAAGGATAATATATAAAATTAAAGGTAAAATGAACGCCTTTATGTAGTTAAATAACCAATTGAACATTATAAACCTATATAAGTCACGTAAATATGGCGTTCCCTAGAGAGGTAGCATTGATTTTCCACAAAGAAAATACCATTAGAGCCTATTGCGAGACTCCCTTCTCTAACTGGGAGGGAGAGATGCGTACCGAGGACTGTAGATCTTAAGTGAGCATAGGCATTACCCTCATGGGACCAGTCGAATATTACAGGAACTAAGTTCCAAAGCTCTTTCTCCTTTATATTCCTTATGGCCCTAGGATCGGCTACTAAAAGTGCACCAGTACTTCCCATACATTCAATCACTACTAGACCATCACGTGCGCCTATTTTCTTTAGGAATGCGTTTATGATACTGCCTATTTCAAAAAGGCCATTAGGACCATATGTTCTAATTATGAAATCGTATACACTAACCTTCACCGACTGCTGTGACATATACTACCACCTCCTTCTCATCATTACTAGTATTTACTAGTACTATTTGTTGCCATGCTCCTAAACGTAGAGCACCGTTAACTATTGGTAACGTAATGCCCCTTCCGAGCACTACAGACACCAATTTGTCTATGCCCTTAATTCTTAAGTACTCCTCAATGTATCTCTTAAGATCATCAAAGAGGCGAGGATCATATTCTATTGTTATGATTGCACAGTCCTCATTGGGCGTAAATGCATTTACCACGCCGCGTTTAATCCCCTTAACTATACTAGATATGCGCTCTGTCAGATTTATGAATTGCCAAGGACCGATACTTATGCTGAAATCGTATGTTTCACAGATCATGAGTTGCCACCTATTAGGAGACATGAAAGATTCGTCGTTTAAACATATCTCAGCACATTCTCTCATTAAATCAAATTATTAAATCAATACGATGACCTTTATATAGCCTTTGAGGAGAGGAAAATATAGATGATGTAAAGGCGGGCTTAACTGATATATGATGATTGCGGTCGTAGCTGATCCATCTAACTAAAAATTAGAAGTAAATATTATTCCATATATAGCGAAGCCTAAGTGGATGATGAGTACCACCGGGAGCTTAGTAAGGGATGCTGAACCGAGATTAAGCTGACACTATGAATAATTTTTACATACTTAATTGTGGCATTATCGAACATTTCATTGAGAGGAGAGGACGAAACACTTATAAACGTAAGTAATCTTCATTAGAGGCTACGAAGTGAAGAGTAAATGTCCATAATACAATTCATGAAAAGATTCATCTGGCCGCTAGCAGGCAGAGTTCTACTAGTGGTATCAGCGCTCTGGATAGTGCAGTCATTATTGTATTCATATCAGGGAGTGCTATTTAGGGATTTAATAGATAACATAACAATGAGTAGTGAGGCTAGTGGCAAGCTCATGCATTATACGATCATATTATTATCAACTATAGCGATAGTAGTAGCTTTAGATTACATATCGAACTTAATCCTAGAGAAAAAGAGATATCACACCTTAGCAGAACTTCGTTCTACCATGTTAGAAAAGCTTATGACATCCGATGGGGTTGATGAGGTGCGATTAGGTTCTATGATGACCAGGTTACTCTCCGATTTAGAATTCGTAGTTAATAATATTATATCAACGATTCCTTCAATAGCATCCCATCTATCTGGAATTATAGCAAATGCCATAACTATGTGGATAGTGAGTAGGAGGTTAACGTTTATAGCTATTCCTTTCCTCTTCTTAAACATCGTCGCCTACTTATGGTATACTAAGAAGGTGCCTAAGGCACGAGGACATGAGAGAAGGCTTTATGATAGCATGGCGGAGGGAATGAGAAGTATAATAGAGGGAATTAATGTTATAAGAAGCTTTCACGTAGAGAGATCATATCATATCTTTTTCAAGGACATGGTAAGGAAGTGGAAGGAGGAGGCGGTAAGAATAGTGAAATATGAGAGGATATACTGGGTTTTAAATAAAATTGCCGTAGGCCTAGGGCCTATAGTTACGTTGGTTATCGGGATATACTTAGTATACAAGGGGTTGACTACGATAGGTGCCGTAGTAGCGGTTGTCATGCTTTCATCACCGCTCTACGGGTCAATGATGTGGTTTTTGAGTAAATTTAGTACACTAAGTCAACTACCCCCTGTTATCATGAGGTTAAACGACGTACTTCAGGGTACCAAGAAGGCTCATGACGCCGACTCAAACATAAAACTAAAAGAGATATACATTGATAACATATCGTACTCAGTCCACGGAAGGAGGATCCTTAACTCTATAACACTGAGAATAAGAAGGGGAGAAAAAATTGCAATAATAGGGAGTAGCGAATCAGGAAAATCAACATTGGCGAGAATAATTGCGGGGTTAATAAAGCCTACTGAAGGATGTATCTTCATTAATGGAAAACGATTAAATAATGAAGATAAAGTACTTAAAGGCAGAGTAATTTTAGTAACGAACACCGATACGATAATACCAGGAAGCATTCTTGAAAACATCACGTTAAGAAGAAAGATATCAGAAGAGAAATTAAGGCTAGTATTAAAAGCTGTTAAGTTAGACTACAGTAAATATTCTAATGGATTGAAGACCATAGTAGATAGGAATGGAGAGAGCCTACCCGAGTTCGATAGACGCAAGATAATAATAGCGAGAGCACTCTTAAGCAAACCAGATGTCCTCATATTAGACAGTATACTGAGTACGTTTGATGCAGAGACAGAACTCAAAATATTAAACGGAATAACTAGTTACTTAAAGGACTCTACGATAATAGCGATAGGAGTAAGGCCCTTAGCTCTTATGAGCATGAACAGGGTAATAGTACTTCATGGAGGGAAGCTAGTAATGAACGATAGACCAGAGGCATTAATTAGTGATGATGAATTCAAGCACGTATTTAGGAGAATATACGGAGTTGACCCTACAATTAAAATGAAGTAATTCAGGAAAGAAGCTTACCTATAGTCTTAACGTAAACCTTTGATACCGTGAGTACATCGCTTATCCTAACGTATTCATTAGCCATATGGGCAACTTTTGGTATTCCTGGACCATAAGTAACGGCTTGTATTCCCCTTGTCTGGAAGTATCTAGTATCGAGACCGCCTATACACACTGTAATGGAGGGTTTCTTATGTATGATCTCCTCTACTGAGGATGAAACGGCCTTAACTATTTGGCTATCTTCTTTGGTAACACAGGCGTCGGATTTTGAGAGTATTTTAAGCCTCACGTTAAGATCAGGTATCTTCTTTTTAGCGTACTCTATGAATTCAAGGAGTTCCCTTTCGGCTTCATCAGCAGTCTCTTCAGGAATAACCCGTCTGTCTATGGTGAAGGAGTAGAAGCCAGGGACTATATTTATCTTAGCGCCACCTTCAACCTTTCCTCCTATATTTATCGTTGCCATAGCACCTCTTGGATCTTCGTATGGATACTTACTCTTCTTCGACTCTATCTTAGGTTTTAATTCCTTAATCATCAAGTATGCTAATTCAACCATTTTTTCAAATGCGTTTGTTCCAAGCCAAGGAGTGCTCCCGTGCGCTTGTTTACCGATTACCTCAACTACTGCCCATACGGCACCTTTATTGCCTATCCAAACGTTGTTTAAACCACTAGGCTCGGCAACTATCGCGTAATCCGGTTTTGTGATGCCTGCCTCAAGCATGTAGTCAACTCCAGTTCTACCGCCGATTTCCTCATCAGGAGTAAATGATGCTTCAACGATGCCAGAGAATGCACCTTCTACTTCAGCTAATGCAAGTAGTGACGTAATGATGGATGCTATGCCACCTTTCATATCACTAGCCCCGCGTCCGTAGACCTTATCGTCTCTAACTATCGGCTTAAATGGATCGAAACTCCAACCTTGACCAGGAGGAACTACATCATAGTGTCCATTGAGATGAAATATAGGGCCTTCTCCGCTTTTAATGCGTGCAATAACTATATAACGCTCGTAATCAGCATATTCACGGTAATACTTGGCAACGA
Organism: Thermoprotei archaeon; assembly: GCA_003649665.1. Taxonomy (GTDB): domain Archaea; phylum Thermoproteota; class Thermoprotei; order QMSL01; family B3-G16; genus B3-G16. The sequence goes on from QMSL01000017.1 coordinate 8,417, forward strand.
CATCTCTGGGAACTTTTATTACACGAGTATCTATACCTACCTCCGTTAAGCTTTCCTTTAAATATGATGCGATTTCAGCATAGTGTTCGCCTGGAGGATTTACTGTAGGTATTTCTATGAGTTTCATGAGAATCCTAATAGTATCCTCCTTTAGGGAATCAATCTTCCGTATAGCCTTCTCGACTGGATATGACATATTAATCACCTGATCTCAATATTTGGACTAGCGAGGAGTATATGGTACGCCTTTAGGCTCGCTATCTAGTTCCATTACGATTACGGTATCGTATGGGTCTGGAGCAAGTCTTGGTAGGTTCTTGAAGAATACTCTATCACCAATTTGCTCGAACTTCACTTCCTCACCTGTGGTTAGGATATATGCTGACTGAACGCTATTCCCGACACCAGCAACGCATATTTCCTTACCGGGCCATCTAAGGGCATGAACATAGGCCTTCTTACCCTTTGCAGTAATTGGACCAACGGTGGTTGTAAATGGACAAGGACCAGCTCCATATATGGAATCTCCATGGACTCTCATCCATCTACCTATTTCCGATAATATCTCTATAGCCTCTGGTGGGAAGGTTCCATCAGCTCTTGGACCAACGTTAAGAAGTAGATTACCGCCTAGACTAACACATTGAGCTAATATTCCTATTATTTGCCTTGGACTCTTCCAGTTCCTGTCAGCTTCAAAGTAGCCCCAGCTATCATTCATTGTGATACAGGCTTCCCATGGTCTTTTAGGAGGACTCCACCATGGAATGTGTTGTTCGGGAGTCTCGAAATCTCCGGGGACTTTAGATCTATTATTTGTTATTATCTGGGGTTGAAGTTTCCTCACCTTTTCATTTAGCTCCTCAGATTTCCAGTCCTCTGCAGTATATGGCCACGCTCCGTCATACCATAGAATATCAATCTTACCGTAGTTCGTACATAGCTCCTCTACCTGACCATGAACATAATTTAAGAACTTAGACCAACCCTCAGGATCTTTCTTTGGTCCCTTCCAGTAAGCATCCCATCGCCAATCAAGAAGCGAGTAATAAATGCCTATCCTCATTCCAGCTCTCCTACATGCTTCTACGTACTCTGCTATAAAGTCTCGACCTGCTGCAGTCTTCGTTGAAGTGAAGTCAGAATATGCACTATCGAATAGCGAGAAGCCATCGTGATGCCTCGATGTAAATACCATGTACTTCATTCCCGCGTTCTTAGCTATTTCAACCCACTCATCCGCATTAAACTTATCAGGTTTGAACTTATCCGCTAGCTTGGCATATTCATCCTTAGGTATTCGTTCAAGGTACATTACCCATTCCGCTCTACCTAGAATAGAGTAAAGGCCCCAATGTATGAACATTCCAAAACGCGCTTCAATGAACCATTTAATCCTATCCTCAACATTCATGGGGAATCACCGTTATTAACTAAACTTCGAAAGCATATATATTGGCTAAGGTCTGTTGGTTATAGCTGTTACTACGTGCGAGAATTAGTGCTAGTTAGTGGTAACATTAGGGAAACGTTTACATACCCTTGTATCCCACTTATCTGTTCTTGATGCAAGGAATATTGCAACGTAGGGTAATGTATTCAGTCGTAATAGTGATGACGATATCCTCATTTGGTAGCGCCCTTTGGCAAGCTCTCTTCTCAATATATCTTGAGGAATTGGGCATATCTTATGTTAACATAGGTCTCTCGACGAGTATTCTGTTCATGTTACCCGCAGTTTTAGCGTTACCAGCGGGCATTATGAGCGATATAATGAATAAGAAAGGACTTATGGTATTAGCCTTAACAGCTAATGGTTTTATAGTGTTCCTACTTCCTTTGGCAAAAAATATCGAGATACTGATAGCTCTAATATTACTTTACGGTTTCCTCAGCGGCCTCTCAGTACAAAGCGCCATCTCCTTGGTTGCTTACGCATCAACAGCTACCTACAGGGCTACGGCATTCGCAATATATTACTTCGCGATCCAGATTTCTAGTACGCTGGGTACGTTCATGTCAGGACCTCTAATCGAATACTATGGGTATGATATCTTATACTTACTTGCCTCTATTTCATACTTTATATCAGCAGCATTAGCATGGATAATAATGCCATCGTTAGGCCTGCCTAAGAGCAATACTAAATTATACGAGAACTTAAATCGATTAGGGAAGATATTGAAGGAGAGAAGGCTAAGATTACTTATCATAACCGTGATATTGCACGACTTATCAGTATTTATAGCAATGCCCTTCACAGCATTATTTGCAAAGGACATACTGAGTTTGGATAAAAGTAAGATAAGCGCTATATTAGGAATTAGGAATGCAAGCCTTATGATGACACAGATAGCTAGTGGGAGATTAGCGGATATGTTTGGAGGAGGGACACTCCTGACAATGCATATAATGCTTACCTCAGCTCTAAATGTGGCGTACGGACTTTCTAATACGTTAGCAGATGCAGTGATCATAATGGTAATTTCGGGTTTCGTGTTCTCACTTGATATGCCAGCAAGGAGAGCCCTAATTTCATTATGTGCACCAGAAGATCTTATCGCGACCATTAACGGCGTGGCTGATACCATGGTTGGTATCTTCGCTATCCTCACACCTATCCTAGGAGGATACCTATGGCAGATGGGATATAAAAGGGAAGTATTCATAGTATCAGGACTTTGTAATTTAATGGCATTACCATTCGTAATAATACTCTCGCTTGAGGAAAGGAGAAGAAGTAAGCAATATACGAGCGTGCAAGGTAATGTAAATATAAGTTATCAATAGACGTAAAATGGGAGATGCAATGAAGGATAACGGTGAACATATAAGGGAAGCAGTTGCGGGAGGTACGTGGATCTTCCTAGGGAGTCTTTCAAATTCAATTGCTGGATTGATATTCTGGTTAGTAATAACTTGGCTAGCAGGTGTTAGGAGCATAGGAATAGCATCAAGTATTGTAAGTGCTTCTTCGATTGCAGTAACTTTTATCACAGCAGGAATGAACATAGCAGTAGTTAGGGAGGTAGCGGCAAGAGGAAGGGAAATGATAATAGCATCTCTCCTTCTCGCATTTATCATGGGATCAATAGCAGCAATAATTGCTGCACCTCTTGCAAAGGCACTTGGTTATAGTAGATTAACGGTAATAGCATCGTTATTAGCGATACTAAGTGTAATGAGTATGACTAGTCAATCATCATTAATAGGCCTTGAGATGTTTAAGGAGAGTTTCATATCCACTTTAGTGGGCTCTCTCTCAAAATTGGGAGTTGGTGTACTACTGGCAGTCATAGGTTTTAAAGAGATAGCACCCCTTATAGGATATATTGTCGCACCTTTGACCATAATGTGTACGGCACTCATGTTCATAAGATTACCGATGAATGTAAGAGAGGAGAGGTATATGGTAGATGGAATAAAAAAGATAGCATTAATGGCTGTATCCAACTACCCATACGTGTTTTCTAATCAGTTGCTTACAATGCTTAACGTCTATATTTTCGCATACTTAGTAAGAGAAGAGATCGCTACTGGAACACTCTACATGACATTAATGATAGCATTAGCAATGGCGTCCATTCCATCATCCATTTTAAGCGCTGCATTGCCCATAGGAACAAGGAGAGGGACAAACCCATTTTCAGAGGGATTTAGAATAGGATTAGCATTAACAACACCAATAATTGCGGTAGCAATACCATTGGCAGATAAGCTCTTAAGAACGATAAATCCCGATCTAGTGAGCGGCACGCTGGCTTTGAGGATCCTAATGTTATCAATAGCACCTCTAATCTTGATGACCACCATAATAATGAGACTAAACAAAGAAGGAGCCGTTAGGGAGATAGCATTGATAGGTATTATGAGATTAACGCTTCTCATAATATTGTTACCTATCCTAACTAAGATCATGGGAGTTAATGGAGCGGCTATAGCCTTCTTAATAACGAATATAGCGCTTATACCTGCAGCGTTAATCTACGAAAGAACTCTACTACGATGTCTGATCGTACTATGGGGATTACACATAACAACGCTAATAATAACCTATGCAATGCCATTCAGCAAGGTATTTGTGGCATTAATCGGACTACTAATATCCATCGCAGTAATGCATATATCGGGCATATATAAAATAGATGAGATGTGCGGTACGATAAGGTTCATAGTCTATACGTTAAAGATGTAGATGCGCTGATATCCTTTATCAAGGAATACCATTGCTATCTTAATTGCCAGGGTAAAGAGTACTTAATCGCGTTTGAGAATACGCATCAATCGGTACTCCATTCTCTTAAGATACAGTGAGAGAATAGCTAGGAGCAATGACTGAAAGCCAACTAAGGTAAGTATTATTGCGATTAAGCCCTTCATATAATATACAACGCCTACGAAAAGATAATAGTATGCTACATAAGTCCCTAAGATAAGACCTAAGATCAGGGGAAGGGAGCCCATTGCAAATATGAAGAATGTAGGATTATAACGCCAAGCTAATCTTATCATCTCCCTTAATATTAAAAAGCCATGTCTTACCTTTAATTTCTTCTTACCTAACCTCCTCCTATACTCTATTGGAACCTCGGCGATCCTGTTAGTAGTATTAACAACATGAGCAACTATCTCGGTCTCTATACCAAAACTCCGTGTCTCAAAGAATAGCTCCTTAAGAATTGATGTGCGTATTATGTACATGCCACTAAGCACATCCCTAAGGCCTGTTCCAAACAGTACGTTAAAGAACTTAGTAAGAACTTTATTACCAAATTTGAATAGAATGCCCTGAGATGACCTGTCTAATAATCTAGCTCCAATTACGAGATCATACCCCTGCTTTATCTTATTATAGAGCTCAGGTATGTAACGAGCAGGGTATGTATAATCACCGTCCATAAGTAGAGTGAAAGGAGTTTTAATGTACCTAACAGCGGTTCTAATAGCGTCTGCCTTACCCTTTCCCTCTTGTAGTATCACCTTAACTCCCATTGAGTTAACTATATCGACTGTACCATCAGTACTACCGCCATCGACAACTAAAATGTTATCTTTAGGGATGCCAACATTTATTATCTCATTAAGTACCTTACCTATTGCCTCAGCTTCATTAAGTGTTGGTATTACTATGGTGACCTCGCTGAATAGATCACTCATAGCCAAGACAAATAGGGCAATCCATGCTTATGACTGTAGTGCTGATTATCTTACAAATGTCGTAGTTTACAGTATAGTTTACAAATTGAGATCCCCATGAGTTATATTGGGTAGGCAAAGCATTCCATTGGTCATCACGAGATTAAACGCTTTAATTTCTAGAAAAGTTAAGAGATATCCGTAGGTGCTATAGGAATGGAGAGACCTAACGTATTATTAATAGTTATGGATACGCAAAGAGCGGACAATCTATCGTGCTATGGATATCATAAGCCAACCACTCCTAATATAGATCAAATAGCATCAGAGGGAGCTATCTTCCTTAATAATATAGTACCTGGTGTATGGACACTACCATCTCA
>QMSL01000018.1 GCA_003649665.1 Thermoprotei archaeon
CTCTCATATCCGGTGAGTATAGCAATACTCGCTTTCATTAAGGATCTAAGATTAGCCTCTCGTTTTGCAATAGCAGAAGCAAGACGTATTGGACTAGAGTTAAGACGCGAACATGAGAATAAGATACTCGAAATAGCACGTAGCATTTCATGGGATGTCCACTTAGTTAACTACGTTATTAGAGACGAACTTTATACCTTTGCAATTCACTTTAAGGATTATCTATCAGCACCCCCTCCTAACGATCCTTTTTGGAAGCTCATAAATAGGCCGTTGATTAATGGGTACGTTCTCATAAGAAAGCAGGATTTAGCTAGACTAATTGAGGAATACGCGAGACATTACATATACAATAAGATAGCCTCAACGGAGAGCGTGAGGCTTCCAGAGACACTTTCAGATATAGTGAGTAGGATAGCAGATACGTGGTATAAGAAATACCCTCGCGAGAGAGAGGAAGCTTATGGAGGAGGAGTATTTCCACCTTGTATGAGGAAGCTTATGGAGGAAATAAAGAGAGGTCAGAATATATCGCATATGGCACGCTTTGCAATAGCCACGTTCTTACTTAATATAGGATATGATGTGGAAGAGGTAATAGATCTATTCAGGAGAGTCCCAGATTTCAACGAGCGCATAACTAGATATCAAGTTGAGCATTTAGCAGGACTACGTGGATCTAAAATCAAGTACTTACCGCCATCCTGTAAGAACATGAAGACGTTTGGCTTATGTCCAGGAGAAGATCCTTTATGCCTTAAGGTGAGGAACCCCTTAGGCTATTATAGATTAAGCATGAGGAGGAGGAAGAAGGATGAACAGTAAAATAAAACAGCTCTTCTTCGAATACTACAGGGATAACTTTACTATAGATGAGACGGTAATAGGTAACTTTAGACAGAGAGAGTATGCACTAGTTCCCTTTGATGCACCAGATAAGATGGTTAGGCACTTAGCATTTAGTGAGTTCAGTGAGCTCAAGAAATATATATTAAGAAACGTGCCTCTTCACTTGTATTACTCAACAGCGTACTATAATACCCCACAAGCTAGGAATATGGACGAGAAAGGATGGTTAGGAGCAGATCTAGTATTTGATATAGACGTTGATCATATACCAACTAAATGCAAGGAAGAACATGATACTTGGCGTTGTCTTGATTGTAATGCAGAGGGAAAGGGTATGCCTCCCGAAAAATGTCCTAAATGTGGTAGCTCAAGGATAGATAAGGAAGTATGGGTTTGCAATAAATGCCTCATGGTAGCAATAGACGAGACATTGAGACTTGTGGAGGAGTTCTTATGCGATGACTTTGGGATAAATCGCAAGGATATAGCAGTATACTTCTCAGGTCACAGAGGCTTTCATATTCACGTTGAAGATAAGCGAATGCTCAGGCTTGATCAGGATGCAAGGCGCGAAATAGTTGACTATATTAAAGGTAACGGCATAAAAGTGGAGTTATTTAATCCATTGCCTAAACTCAGCGAACCAGGATGGAGGGGAACTATAGCTCAGGGAATTTATGAAATATTGTCGATGATAAACGAAGGTAACGAATTTATTGAAGGTCTTACAGAACGAGATATAAAGTATCTTTATGAACACAGGGAGTCCATAATTAAAGCACTTGATGATAACACAATAGGAAGCTTTAGGATGCCTAAACCGTTATTAAGGCGTCTCGTAGAACAGATAGTGAACAGAAAAGCAGTGAACATAGATGAACGAGTAACAACGGATATAAAGCGGCTGATAAGGTTCCCGGAATCCTTACACGGCAAGACAGGACTTAAGGTCACTAAGGTTGATTTATCAGTAATTACAGAGTTCGATCCATTTAATGATGCCACATGGCTTCAAACCTCAATAAAAATAAAAGTGATAGAGAGAATTCCTAAACTTGAGTTAGGTAGCCTTAAGCTAGACTTAAGCCCAGGGGATATAGTGATATTGCCAGCCTCAATAGCGCTCTACATAGCGTTAAGGGGGAAAGGAGAAATGGTGGAATTGATATGAGTGAAGGGGAGAGTATATATGAAATTCTCATAAAGATATGGCTTAAGGAGCTAGAGGAAAATGAGTTAACAGAAGTACCATTTGATATATATGAGAAGGTATCGGGGTACCTGAGGCAGATAAAAGAGAGTGATGTCCCTCAGAGCATTCGTTCTGCAGAGGAGAAATTCATTAGGAAATTGGTGTTAAGCTTGTTTAAGATTCGTATCACCAAACTAATAACTGCATTCCTCTCAGGTGTAGCAATTAGCACAGAAGACCTCCCTCCAGAGGAGAGAGAAGTTTTAAATGCCTTTAGAAATTCATTTGATAAAATTCTAATAAAGTTCTCTCAAGATCTCTCTAGCAAAGTAAAAGAGAAGGAGAGAAGACGTAAGAGCTATGTTCTCATTCGTTTTCGTGCAGATATACCACGTTTCGTAGGATCTGATAATAACATATATGGGCCCTTCAGATGTGAGGATGTAGCATTCATTCCCTCTCCAGATGCCGAAGATCTTATAAGCAAGGGTTTAGCCATAAAGATAGCTATTGGAGTGTGAACTCAATATGAAGATACCACGTGCAATACGCACATATTGTCCTAGATGTAATAGACATACGGTACACACCGTTAGTATATATAAGCATGGCAAACGAAGAACCCTTGCGGCAGGACAAAGACGCTATCTAGCGAAACAAAAAGGATATGGATCTAAAAGGAAGCCAGAGCAGAAAAGGTTCGCAAAGACTACGAAGAAGGTAGTATTTAAGCTAACATGTAATGAGTGTGGTTACGTTCTCTTACGTGGAGGAATTAGGTTAAAGAGAGTTGAGATCATAAGGTGAGAGGTATGGTTAAGAAGAGGAAGATACTAATACCTCAACCTAAGAGCAAGTTCCTCCTAGTACAATGCCCTACATGTAATAATGAGCAAATAATATTCGATCATGCATCAATAGTAGTTAAATGTCTTGTATGTGGAGAAGTACTTGCTGAGCCCACAGGAGGAAAGGCTCGAATTCGAGCTAAGATATTAAAGGTATTAGAATAGGTGATCTAATGGTTAGGAAAAGAGAGAAATGGCCTAAAGTTGGAGAGCTCGTAATAGGTACTGTAATAAGGATTTTCGAGCAGGGAGCTTATGTTACTCTTGATGAATATGAGGATAAATTAGCTTACGTTCCTGCAGTTGAGATTACAAGGAGTTGGTTCAGAAGTATTAAGGAGTACTTAAGGGAGGGACAAAAAGCAGTATTTAAAGTAATGCGTGTTGTACCCTCAAGGAATCAAATAGATCTTTCATTAAAAAGGGTAAGTGAAAGAGAACGAAAGGAGAAGATCTATCTATGGAAGAGAGCACAAAGAGCAGAAAAATTATTAGAAATGGCAGCTAAGAAGCTTGGCAAGACATTAGATGATGCATATAAGGAGGCAGGTTGGCCAATGGAGGATTACTTCGGCGAGATATTTGCGGGGTTTGAGGAGGCAGCAATAAAAGGTGAGAAAGTACTCCTCGAGTGCGGGTTAAGTCCAGAATGGGCAAAGGTGATTACAGAGATAGCGAAAACTCACATAGAGATACCAAAGGTCAAACTAAATGGGATAGTGACCTTAACATGTCTTAGCGCAAAGGGGATAATCGCAATAAAGGAGGCACTTTTAAAGGCAGCGGAGTACTTAAAATCGCAAAAGGACATAAAGTGGCGTATCTACACAGTTGGCGCACCCAGATATAGGATTGAAATAATAACCTCAAATCCAAAAGAGGGAGAGAAAATATTAAGAGAAGCAGCTAATATAGCTATAAACGTCATTAAGAAGTACGGTGGTTTTGGTAGCTTCACAAGAGAGGAGAGAAAATGAGGTTCTTATTAAGGAAATGTACTAAATGTGGTGAATATACCCTTCGTCAAGATAAATGTCCTTATTGTGGGGGACCATTGAGAAACCCACATCCTGCTAAGTTCTCACCTGAAGATAGATATGGAAAATATCGTAGGGAGTTGAAGAAACTTCTTTTGAAAGAGGGGAAGATAAAGCTCTAAGTATTCTCCTCAGGATATATAATTTCAAATATCCTCACATAACCATTAGGCTCAGATTCATAGACTAATTTAAAGTACTTAAGCTCCTCAAAGCTTGGAGGCGTGTAGTCTATGAGCGTGCCATTCTCTGCCATGCACTTGAAACTGAAACCGTAATTCTTCAACATTTGCACAACACCGACATCAGTTATGAACAGAGAGATCTTGTCTGTATGCATGAATATCATTTTGTATAGTACTGCATTCCTAGCACGCTCGGTATTAGCGGGAAGAAGCAATACCTCTACACTTCTACCGTACGATACACGTACTTCAACTATATAGTTATCTTCCTCACCATATCCAAAAGCTATCCTAGCCATCCAAGTGCTTTTTCCGAAATCGCCATATCCTTGAGGATTGGGAGCATATGCATAATAGTAATATGACAGTAATCTTGGCACTTGATATGGCTCGAATACTACTACATACTTAACGTTTAATCTCCTGAATATCTTAAGTGCTACAGTCTCATTTGATAGGAATGCAGTAGCTACAAGGCGTATTTGAGTTGAGTTAAGAGTTCCGTTATCACATACGCTTGTTCTATTGCCTATAACGCTAATCCAATATCCGTAATCCCACCATGAGGCGATTACAGCATCCTCTGGAACGTTATCAGCAATCCATGCGAGAGCAGAGAGCCAATCGAGAAGCTCATAATTATAATTGGTAGATGCTGGAAGACTCGCACTAACAATTAGTGATGGAGTACCAGAGTACGACGATAGGTACGGTAAAGCATTTGGTATTACGAGTAATATGAACAGGATAAATAATGTTAGCGCTATATGTTCCTTCCTAACATGAGCTTTCCTGGTCTTTTTAGGCTTGCTGACAAGTACCGAATGAATGCTCTTAAATATCCTAGAGGTACCAATCCCAGCTAGAACAGCAATAGCAGGAGCAGCAAGTATAGCTAAACGAACCATAGAGCAAGCGGCGTAAAACGAGGTGAGGAAATAGACTATTATCAGCAGGCGTTCTCTAGTTAACTCCTTAACTTCAAGATATAAGTCAAACAATGCTAGGACTAGTGCAATCTGAAAGTCTAGAAATAGGGAGGCCCATGTGGGTACTCTATGCTCACCTACAGAAGCAACAAGAGGTATCTTAGCTCTAAGGAATGGATTTAGCACAGAGAGATATCTACTGCTTAGTCCATAGTACCTGCCGGTTATTAAGAGAGCGAGAGCTCCAACTAACGCTATAATGAAGATTACCCTCGTCACCTTATATAGGCTCTTTGAAATACGTTTGCCCCCTATGAGATAAAGCACTGATAATATACACGTTAGCCATATTAAGTAATAGTTAAGCGTCATAAGGTAGTGAAATCCACGCTTCGGTACTAAAATGACGAATAATGTAATGATCGCTATGGTAACGAGGTATGATTTTACAAGCTCTCTTGTCTCCTTATGAAGTAAGAATATAAGGAACATGTAGAGTGCTAGCATATTTATGACGTAAGTTGAGGCACCCCATGTCCATACTATATAACCAAAAGCTATTCCAGCAAGGATGGCCCATATAACGTTTTTGATTCCTTGCTTCTTTATGGATTTAAGGAAAAAATAGAGGCCAAGTACCAGAAGCGGAATGGCTATTGATTCATCATCGTAGAATCCTGCAATAGTTCTTGAGAGAAAAGCATAATTTAATGAGAGAATTGAAGCAGCTATAAGCCCAGAGATTTCCGACTCAAGGATAGAGCCTAGTAGGAATACTAGTACTGTAGTCAATGCCCCCATTACTGCAGGAACTACAGCACAGACTTCCATTAAGTCTACGTCTATACCAAAAGTCTTAAGGGTTAAGTAGGAAAACGCGCCTATGAACGCCACGCCTGGTAACGATGTTTTACTTATATGCCTTCCATAGGGATACCAGAAGCGCTTATCGATACCCCATCTAAACCATTCGATAAAGCCTGTCCATCCGTGACTAGATACCCATCTAGCCATGTAGTATTGGTAATAAGGATCGAATTCAGTTAGATAGTAACCCCACTTAAGGGGCTGTAATCGTACTAGGAGGGCCGCAGAGAATATACATAATAGTATTATAATTAAAAAAATTCGCTCGCCATACCGCATTAAGAAATTACGAAGTTTAGAGAGAATCTGCTTCATTAACTCATCACCTTCTCCTACTTCTTCCTGATGGAGTTATCTTTAGGTTTAATGGCCTTACTTTCAGGGGAGCAGCGCATCTTGGACATTTATAGCCATAACGCTTGGCTATTATTTCAGGGGATATTAAGTCGTCTCCCTCGTAGAACACGAAGCCACAATGAGAGCATACTATTTTCTCAGGCATTCTCTCAGCTCCTTATTATTGATTATTCGTCAAATTCTTAATGTATACTGTACTTAAAAGCATTTAGAAGGGATGCTTATATGTTTACTCATCTCTAATGCCTTCATCGGTTATTGTGAATACTACTTCACCTTCGGGGAGATAAGGACTATCAACAAGTCTTGCTACACGCTTATTTCCCTTTAGCTTCCTCAGATATACCCTAGACCCGGGAACATGAGCAAGCACGTGACCGCCTACTGCAACTACAGAGTCGCCCCAAAAGACATCGGGCCTTGCCATAACCTGATTCGTTACAACGACTGCAACGTCGTATACATCAGCTATTCGCGCTAAGGTATGTAGGTGTTTATTAAGCTTCTGTTGTCTTTCTGCTAGCGCCTCCCTACCAGGATATTCAGCACGGAAATGACCCATTACTGAATCTACTACCAATAGCCTTATATTCCCTTCCTCTTCTATTATCTCCCTTGCCTTCTCGGCAAGTAGCATCTGGTGATCGCTATTATAGGCTCGTGCATATATTATGTTCTTTAAAGCCTCCCTTGGATTAAGGCCTACGGCTTTAGCCATAGCCATTATGCGCTCTGGACGGAATGTTCCCTCAGTATCTATGTAAATAGCTTTGCCATTCAATCCTCCCTTCTCCTTAGGAAGTTGTACGTTAACTGCAAGTTGATGACAGATCTGGGTCTTTCCGGTACCAAATTCTCCATAAAATTCAGTAATGGTCTTCGTCTCAACTCCTCCACCTAATAGCCTATCTAAGTTCTTAGATCCCGTCGTTATCCTCCCTACTCTTAAGCGTTCTTCATATACGATATCCGCTGTCTTAAAGCCTAAATTAAGCGTTTCTCTAGCGGCAACAACTATCTTACGGGCCATAGTCTCAGAAATACCAGTAGCCTCAGCAATCTCATGAGGAGAGGCAACTGCAATTGCCTCTATTGAGGTATATCCAGCTTGTGAAAGCTTTTCAGCAGTAGCTGGACCTACTCCAGGTAAATCAGTTATCTTTCTAGGCCTCTTTATTGCCTTTTTAGTTTTGGCGCTCATATATACCATCTCGTAAGTTTAATTAGGGGATTTTCCTAAACAAATATTTTAAAGGAGAGTAATAAACTATAACACTCAAAGGGGATTACATATGAGCTTTAAGAGACGAGCCTTAAGGAGAATTACAAGGTTTGAGAACTGGATTCTTGAACGAAAGATCTTATTGACGAGCATAATGCTCTTATTCTTCTTGATCTTCTTGTCCAGTGGCGGATTATTCGTACTTACGGAGGAAAGGCGTGTATGGGCAATCCCAGTAACCACAAGAGTTGGTACTGTTTATAGGTTTTATTGGCCAGGTAGTGTGATGCTTCAGACACCTAGCGAGCTCATAGTGGCAGCTATAGCGTACTTTGGAGCACTTATAGGACTTTACATAGTTTATGAGGGGATTAGAAGAACTCAACAAAGCGAGACAGCACATGTAATGGCAATACTAGGTTTACTTCTGATGATTGTCGCCATGATTGTACTATACGTACTACTTTACTCAAAAATAACGGGTTAGAACTACTACCATGGAACTTTCTTCAAGCCTGCCTTGTAGGCAAGATAATTAGTACCTACGTGTAGGAGTGGAGTTATCACAATTAAGGTCAATATGTAGCTCTTAGGAATGGTTATCCCTCCTAGTAAAACAAAAGCTATCGCTCCTAAAAGGAAGTCAAGTTGATCCAATAATGGAGCGGGAGCCCCACGTGCAAGACCTAAACGCCTTTTTATGAACGAGCCGAATAGATCGCCTACCATAGCCCCAAGTGATAGAAGTAAGGCTTGTACTATTATTCCGTAATTATTGATAACTAGGGCTTGAATTATACCAAAAAGAGTACCAACTAGGACACCGCCTATGAAGCCTTCGATAGTCTTACCATCTCCAAGTATCCTTTTTCCATCTATAAAGTTTTTACCACGGTCTATAGGAGTTCCTCCTCCTATCATATGAGATATTACAACAGGCGTTGCGTTTGCTATGTAGGCAGGGAGAATGAACCATAAGCATTTAAGGACTACCTTCAATACGAACACCTCTTAAACCATTTCTTGATATAATACATATTGCTTTCATCCCTTCTAACTCCTTAATGAAGTGCTTCTCTACCATAATAGTACGCCTATTTGGGATCTCTGCCTTCATTATGTGGATTATTATATCGCTCCAGTACTCTATTATCTTTATAGCAACGGGTTCTTCGCCTTCAGGAGTTACCCTAACATCACCTAAAGCTAATAGGGCTACGTTGTAGTAACGTACTATCTTGTATAGCATTGCCATTATTTGGTTTAGCATTTTATTCAACTTGACATTAACAGCCTTTGTTCCAAGTGCAAGCCTATAAGGTCTAGTTAAGACATCAATTACTATAAGGCTCACTCTTGGATTCAAAATATACTCAAGTTCAAGAGAGAGGTTATGTAATTCCTGAAAATTCTTAATAATTATGAAAAGGCCATTAGCTCTTCTCCTCTCATCGAGATATCCCATTATATCTTTAACGCGCCTTGAGGATATCTTTCCTAATGCATCAATGTATATAAATTTCCGATCACTTAACGCCGTTTGACAAGCTATCTGTAGGGCAAGACTGGTCTTTCCAGAACCAACTTCGCCATAGATGAAAGTGAGGAAGCCTAAAGGGATACCTCCACCTAATATTTTGTCTATTACTGGACATCCCGTGGAGATATACATGACTACCGCTAACTTTAATAGTCGATTTAGATATTTCAACTTAATCGTGGGTACATTAGCGGTAACCGATATAAGGGCATACTATAACGTGATACGCATAAGTAGAATGATAAAGGCTCGTGATTACCTTAACCCCTTAATTCAACGCTACTCGCTCCCTAACATAACGATGGCGCCATGTTCAGACTCATTAGTTGTCACAAGTGATGATAGTGATATTCGCACATATTATAAGTTCATCTTAGCGTTAATGGATAAGGTTAAGTTCTCTAAGGTTAAGATAGGGATTGATCCAGGAAAGAAAATAGGAATTGCCGTAATTGGTGATGGGTATTTAATAGACCTTAGATCTTTTCTTAATATCAGTGAAGTATTGAGATTCATAAGCGACATAGTAGACCTTTCCGACAGAATCTTAATTAAGATTGGAAATGGAGCAAATGGAAGGAAGATAGTTAGCAGCCTGCGGAATATCTTCAAGGATAGAGATCATTCAAAAGTAAGGATAGTTACTGTAGATGAATATGATGCTAGTCATATAGTAAGCCTTTATGGAATTAAGTTCAAGAAGAGATATGAGGATATGATATCAGCCCTCCAAATAGTGCTGAAGTACGTTCCGTTAGAGGAAGACTTATAGCTATTTCGAGATAGGTATAGTTATAGGTGTTTTTTGTGAAACAGACATTAACGAAAGGGAAGAGGTATAGGATAGAGGGACCAGCTTACATAATGGTATTAGAGGGCGAATTACTTGCATTGGGTAAGATACTAAGACCACGCGAATCGTTAGTTGTACCCAAAGCTAAGGCGATGACCATAGAAGTACTAGAAGACTCCACGGTAGAGGTAAGGTTAGGGGATGGGGCAAATATCGTAGAGGAAACGGAGGAATTCATACCTCCAGAATGGAAGGAAATAGTTGAGAGGATACTATCTTATGAGAAGCCAATAAAGGCAATAATATTAGGAGGAGTAGATAGCGGTAAGTCGACGTTTACAGTATTCCTCGCTAACTCTGCGGCTTCACGAGGCTTGAGGACGTACGTAGTAGATTCAGATATAGGACAATCAGATATCGGAGTGCCAACAACAATAGGATTAGGACGAGTTAGACGACCAGTAACCACGCTATCTCAAGTCAGAATGATCGATGGATATTTCGTAGGTACTGTTAGTCCAGCTCCAGTAATGCATAGAGTACTTGTGGGCACTAGCATCCTTGTTGATAAAGCTGTGGAGAGATACAAGGCAGACGTAGTAATAGTGAATACTAGTGGATGGGTTACTGATGCCAAGGCACGTGAGCTAAAATGGAATATGATACTTCTGATAAAACCTCAGGTCGTAGTAGCTCTTGAGAGATCAAACGAACTTGAACCAGTAATACAGTGTCTAAAGGGATTTAAGTGGCTTGAGATAATTAGAGCACCAGCACTTCCCAGACCTCGTACTCGGTCACGAGAGGAAAGAAGAATGTTAAGAGAGGCTAGCTATAAGCGCTATCTTAGAGAAGCCAAGATAAGAACCTTTAATTTAAATAAGGTAGGACTTATGGGAGCTACATTCAGCAATGGAGTGGTCCTTCCTAGGGAGAGACTAATGGAACTACAAGAGATGTTAGGAATAAACATAATTCATGCAGAGGAGACTCCTGATAGATTACTGATAGTGACAGAGAGACCATTGAAGGGAAGTGTTGCTAAGGCGAAGGAGTTAAGTATGAAGTTTGAAAAGAAGGTCGATATAATATACAAGGGCTTTGAGAAGGGGATAGTAGTAGGTCTCTGGGATAAGAGTGGACGCTTCTTAGGAATAGGAGTAGTGGATGACATAGATTATAAGAATAAGCAGATAAGGGTGTTGACTAGTATCAGGGATGATAGTGAGGTTGGTATGATTCAATTAGGACAAATAAGAATAGATGAGAATGGGCGAGAGATAGAGAAGCTAAGTAGTTATGTCCTATAGTTTCTCTTTAACCAAAAAGACCGTATGTGACGTTCAAGTTCTCCCTCCTTATCGTCTACAATCACTATGTTGCTCCTTATCCACTTAGGCAAGAGGTCTTTACAATTTTTAGATAAAAACCTATAATCCATTAGAACTATAACGCCCTCGTCATCTGGCTTCCTTATAGGTCTTCCTGCTGCTTGACATGCCTTCTTTATCGCTGGAAGTACGTAGCCAAACAGCCTCCCCTTTCCCGGGAACTTCTTATTGAAATATTTTACTTTCTCCATAACAGATGGAGATGGCCTAGCGAAGGGTATTCCAAGTACTACAACTGTTTGCATTTCATTACCAGGAAAGTCCTCACCTTCAGCATTCCTTCCACCCTGTACGCCTAGAAGGACGGCTCCGCCTTTATTAGCATAGGATTTAAAGCCCTTTATGAGAAGATCATTTTCATAGGATTTCATGTTAGGTGACTCTATGAAAACAGGCTTACCTAATTCCCTAACCATATCTAGGAAACCAGCACTAAGTATGCCTTTTATTATATCGTAAGATGCTGCAAAGATGCCCACATTGCCAGGAGTTTCCTGGATCACCTCACGTAATCTATTAACCATCTTAAGATACATGCTCTTCTTACGCTTCCTGTAATCCGTTGTTATGCCTCGAGTTACTAACACTAAGATACGCCATGGCTCAAGTTGAAAGCTTACGTTTATCTTTACATAATCCCTTAGGCCTAATAGTTTAGCGTAGTAATCCATTGGCTCGAGCGTTGCAGACGCCATTATGGTACAGTAAGATTCCTCTATTAGAGGCGCTACTAGAGGAGCGGGATCTAAAGCTATTATTCCAATCTTTGTTCTTTTACTTCCTTCTTCACGATAAAGGAGATATCTCATGTAGTCTTTATCTATTGAGGAAGCCCATCTCTCCAAGAATGAGGCGAGTCTAGCTATGGCGGATCTAGGCAATTTGCCCTCTGCCATTCTTTTCTCCTTTACCATTTCTCCTGCTTCCTTAAGGACTTCTACGAGAAAGTCAAAGTCTAGCTTAAGGGCCTGTTTGGCTATCCTTAACGGCAAATCCTTAGGTATTAACGTTTCATTAAACGTCATAAGGGATTCGAGCTTTGATAGGGATGATAAGAGGAGTTTCAGATAAGTGGTAAGCTCATTAGACATAAGGTACTTCTTGCTCTCCAGTATGGCGTTGTTTATCGTTTCAATGGATATCTCATCGCTTAGGCTTTCCATAGCGATATCTGGAACATTGTGCGCTTCGTCAAGGACTAAGATTAACTCATCTAGTGAGGAACCAAGTTGTTTAAGGAATTTAGGAAATACAGCGCTATTGAAGAGATAGACATAGCTACATGCAACGACCACAGACTTACGGAGTATTAACTTAGCATATTCATAGGGGCATATGTTCTCCTTTCGAGCAAAGGAGATTATATCCTCGGCTTTAAAGGGTGTGGGATTAATTTTTTCAACTAATTCCTCATACTTCTTACGTCTTGAAAGGAAGTTCAGGTAAAACTTACATAATGATTCCTTTCTTAAACTCTCGCATATCTCAAGAGAAGTCTTATAATCGTCCTGTCTTGCAACTTCACTTACAAGGCACATCTCTGATCTGCCTCTAAGAGCTAGGGCCATTACCTTCTTCCCTTTTTGGGATATAGCTCTCAGCTCCTCAATAACACGTTCATGCTCTTTATGAGTCCTTGCTAGGTACACTAAGCGCAAACCTTCGCTTTGGATTAGGGGAAGAAGCGACGTCAGTAAGGATATAGTTTTCCCAAATCCGCTCATTGCTTGCAGGAGCACATTATTTCGCTTCTTTACGTTCTCGTATATGAACTTAATGACCTCATCTTGCTTAGGCCTAAACTTGGTATATGGGAAGTATTCTAGTAGCTCTGGTGGCAACATGAGATCTCATGAAAAACTAAAAAAGCCTGTCTTAAAGCACTATCTTACAGGATATAGCGTATGAGGCTTTCACTTGTCATCGATGAGCTCATGAAGAAAGATCTCGTTAATGTGATAGACGAAGAAGTTAATAGTTTAGAAATCACGACGATAACTAGGTCATATAAAGGAGAGAAGGTATTATTGTTCACTCGAGTTAAAGGCACAGACATGCCCATCGTGACAAACCTAATAGGCTCTAGAAGGGTTCTAAAAGAGTTCTTTAATGCTAAGAACGATCATGAGGTATACATGAAACTCATGAAAGCTTGTGAAATGCCGATAAAGTGTAAGGAGATACCATTTAAGAGCTCGAGTTTTACAAGGAGAATAGGAGCTGATTTAGGCAGATTGCCTCAACTTGTATATTATCCAGAGGATCCAGGGCCATACATAACATCAGGCGTCCTCATAGCTAAAGGCGTGAAAAGTGGTATCTGTAATGCCTCAATACATAGATTATTAATCCTAGGTAAAGAGCGCATGACGATACGCATAGTACCTAGACATCTATGGCAGTTATATAAAGAGGCGGTTAATGAGGGAAGAACATTGCCAGTAGCTATCATCATAGGAACTCATCCCCTAATCTTGATAGCAGCGTCCTCATCCCCTCCTTTTGGAGTATATGAAGTCGAAGTTGCAAACGCACTAATGAATAACAAACTCGAAATAACAAAATCCCCTAACTATAAGATACCAATTCCAGCACATGGCGAAATATTGATAGAGGGCGAGATTACAGCTGAGGAAGAGGATGAAGGACCTTTTGTTGATTTGACCGGAACATACGACATAGTACGTAAACAGCC